>CAYXGD010000047.1:0-12334 GCA_964464425.1 uncultured Thermoplasmatales archaeon | reverse complement strand
CCTTGGCCTGGATCTCGCCGGAGAGCTTGAGCTCGCTGCAGAACCGCGGGATGTAGTCCGTGGGGCTCGTGGGCAGCAGCTTGAGCTTGAGCTCGCGGGCGATGAACCGGTAGGTCCGGCCGATCTCCTTGCGGGAGACACGGCTGGCCTCAGCGATCTCGTCCAGGGTCCGGGGCACGTTGCACTGTCGGCAGGCCGCGTACAAGCTGGCAGCGGCCACGCCCTCGATGGAACGTCCACGGATCAGGTTCTTCTGGACGGCGCGCCGGTAGATCATGGCCGCGGTCTCACGCACGTTGCGCGGCAGGCCCATCCGGCTGGCCATCCGGTCGAGCTCGGACAGCGCGAAGGCCAGGTTGCGCTCGGTCGCGTTGGAGACGCGGATCCGGCGTTGCCACTTCCGCAGCCGGTAGAGCTGCGCGCGGGACTTCGTCGGGATGTTCTTCCCGTACGAGTCCTTGTTCCGCCAGCCGATCTCGGTCGACAGCCCCTTGTCGTGGATGGTGTAGGTCATCGGGGCACCGACACGAGCGCGCTTCTCACGCTGCTCGTGGTCGAAGGCGCGCCACTCAGGGCCTTGGTCGATGAAGTGCTCGTCGAGCACCAAACCGCAAGACTCACAGATGAGCTCGCCTCGCTCGTAGTCTCGGGTGAGGTGGGATGAACCGCACTCGGGGCAGTTCGTCATCTCCTCGACGTCCTCTTCCTCCTCGGCGGCTTGGTCCTTGGGCGGCATCTGGTTCACCTTTGGTGCAGCGCGGCATCGCTCAGGCCGGGGGACGCCCGGTGCTCACCGGGTCGCTCCCGACGCCGCTGAGGGCCCAGCAACCGGCCGGCACCAAGGCCGACCGACAGCGCAAGACACTCATGGCTGGGTCCCGATCCTGTCATCGAGAACATCCAGCAGGTGGCTCGCGGTCCCGACCGCACCCCCGACCACGTCGAGGTGTGCATTCCCGCCGGGACACATCCGCGGGCTGCTTGACCCACTGCAACCCTCCTTTAACCGACAACTAATATATATAGGTTTCTGTGGCGTTCATATGTGTTTGGTGGCTGGCGGCCTTAAACATGGTGATTCTATCCCCCATCGAACCAAAAACTCGCGCGGGGTTGGCCCGCGATAGCGGGGTCCCAGCGACCCATCGATGGGTGGGAGAACGCTTAAATCCAGGGCGGTCGAAGGGTCGGCCTGGATGACCAAGCAGGATACGACCACCGGCGCCGGCGGCGCCATCGATCCGGTCACCGGGCTCCCCAAGGAGCTCGGGATCGACGAGGACCTCGAGACGCAAGGCGTCCAGTTGACCGTCTCCATGGAGACCCGGCGGTACGGGAAGGCGATGACCGTGATCACCGGGTTCGAGGACGACAAGCTGGCCGAGAAGACGGCCAAGGAGCTCAAGCGGGCGCTGGCCACAGGTGGTAGCGCCAAGCAAGGACGTGTGGAGCTCCAGGGCGACCACGCCGACAGGGTGCGCGAGCACCTGGAAGAGAAGGGGTACCTGGTCGCCTGACCCCCGCGGCCTCACGGCGCCGTGGGTGGGAGAGGGAAGGCCCCCGGAAAGGGGGGAGAGGTGTGAAGGGTGTGGGAACCCGACTCCGGGGGCGTAGGCCAAGGTTGGGTGCCCGAGGGGTTTAGCCTCGCCGACCGGTGCGGTTGGCCCAAGGTCCCTGTGGTCCCCTTGGCCCCTGGGCCCACCTGTCAGGTCCCCGGCGACCACCCGACGGCCGTGAGGTAAGGATATATACCCCCTCTTCTATGGGCGGGCCCCGCGAGGGCTGGCCCAGCCGGTCGTCGCGGACCCGACGCTCTGCGATCGGGACAGTTGCCCCGGTAGTGTAGTGGCCGATCATACGGCCCTGTCGAGGCTGTGACCCGGATTCAAATTCCGGCCGGGGCGCTTCTAGTCGGAGCCGCTTGGCGGACGCTCCCGCCGTAGGAGCCCCGTGCGGCACCGATCAACCTCCCTGTGCTCGAGCGTAGCGCGGGCGACGATCAGCTCTCCTCCGTCGACCCCCAGCCCCCACCGCCGGGTGTCTCGATGATGAGCACGTCCCCTGCCTCAAGCTCGACGCGGGCGATCCCCGGCAGCACCTCGGTGCGACCGTCGGCCCGCTGGATCGAGTTCCGACCCGGCGCCCCGGGTTGGCCGCCGGCGAGGCCAGCCGGGCCTTGCTGCCGGCGGGTCGTGATGAGGTTGGCCTCGATGCCATCGGTGAGCGCCTCGATCGCACGCCGGAGGCCATCGCCGCCGGAGTGCTTGCCCTGCCCCCCAGAGCCGCGGCGCAGCGTCTGGCTGCGCACGCGCAGAGGGTAGGCGTGCTCGAGGGTCTCGATCGGGGTGTTCCGGGTGTTGGTCATGTGGGTGTGGATGCCCGAGGCACCCGGCCGTCGCGGGCTGCCACCCTCCCCGCCGCCGAGGGTCTCGTAGTAGGTGAAGGGGCGGCCTTCGGGGTGTTGGCCTCCCAAGGTCAGGTTGTTCATGGTGCCTTGGCTGGCCGCCGGGGTGGTCTCGGGGAAGAGCGGGGCCAGGGCCTCGAAGAGGAGGTCGACGTTGCGCTGGCTGGTCTCGACGTTGCCCCCGGCCACGGCCGCGCCAGGCCGCGGGTTGAGCAGGGTCCCTTCCGGGATGGTGAGCTCCACCACCCGGGCCAGGCCGGCGTTGGCCGGGACCGTCTGGCCGAGCAGGACCCGTAGGACGTAGAGGGCGCCGGCCAGGGCGACCGGCAGGGGGGCGTTGAGGTTCCCTGGCACCTGGGGATCGGTGCCGGTGTAGTCCAGGTGGAGCCGACCGTCGGCCAACCGGGCCTGGACGCGCAGCGTGGCGCTCCGATGGCCTGTCCCATCATCCTCCAGGGTCGCTTGGGCGACGTGGGGGCCCGGGGGATGCCCGTCCAGGTGGGCCCGGGCCAGGGCCTCTGTGTGGTCGATGATCGCCTGCATGCCGTCGACCAGGGCCGCCGGCCCGTGGCGGCCGGCCAGCTCGGCCAGCCGCCGCTGACCGGTCACCAGGGCACCGTGCTGGGCCTCCAGGTCCCCGGCGCGCTCCCGAGGGTCCCTGGTGGCCGAGAGGATGGCCCCGCGTACCTCGTCGACCCAGGTCCCGCCTTCGAGGAGCAGGGTGGGGGCCAGGACCAAGCCTTCCTCCTCGAGCCGGGTGGCGCCGGCGGGCATGCTGCCGGGGGTCGCTCCGCCGACGTCGGCGTGGTGGGCCCGGGCCGCCAGGTGCCCGACGAGCCGGTCGTCGTGGTAGGCCGGGCGGACGAGCGTCAGGTCGGGCAGGTGCGTCCCGCCGGCGGCTGGGTCGTTGACGACCGCGACGTCGCCCGGGCCGAGCTCGCCCAGGTGGTCGAGGATCGCATCCACGGCCAGGGGCATCGCGCCCAGGTGGACGGGGATGTGCTCGGCCTGGGCCACGGGCTCGCCGGCGGGGGTGAAGACCGCGCAGGAATGGTCCCGGCGCTCCTTGATGTTCGCGCTGAAGGCCGAGCGAGCCAGCACCTCACCCATCTCCTCGGCCACGGCCTCGAGCCCTTGGCGCAGGACCTCGCGGCCGGCGCCGGTCACGACGGGTCCCCCCGTAGCAACTGGAGGTGGCCGCCTGGGAGGGCGACCGCGTGCCACCCGGGCGGGACCACGATGGTGGCCAGGCGCCCGGGCAGGATCGTCGGCCCGGTCACGCGGTGGCCAGGGGATAGGGTCTCCGGGTCGTGGATGGGGGTCGATCTGGGGTCCGGCTCGCCGTGGAGGAAGGTGGCATCGATGTGGTCTGCCGGCGGCGGTGGCTCGGTCGGTGCGGCAGCCGGCGTCAGGGGAGACGGCAACCGGGCCGGCTCGGCCACGGCTCGGCTGCGTACCGTGACGACCTCGACGGGCGTACCGGGTAGCCGGTGGCCGAACCGTTCCTCGTGGGCGGCCTCGAAGCGATCCCGCAAGCGGGCCGCGTCGCCGTCGGGGATCTCGACGGTGAGGGTGTGGCTCTGGCCCTGGTAGCGCATCGAGGCGCGGTGCTCGAGGCGGGCACCGGGCCGGGCCAGGGCGTCCGATGCTCGGCCGTCCAGGTCCTCGAGGACCTTGCGGACCCGCGGCAGGGTCTCGTCGTCGAGCTCGCAGACGAGGCTCCGCGCGCGTTCGATCCGGGGGGGTGCGGCCAGCAGGCCGACGGCTGAGTGGACGCCCGCGGCCGACGGGACGACCACCTCCTCGATCCCCAGCTCGGTGGCCAGGGCGCACCCCAGCATGGGACCGGCGCCGCCGAAGGCCAAGAGGGTCAGGGTGGCTGGATCGGCGGCGTGCCGGGCCGTGAGGGTGCGGATCCCGCGAGCAGCCTGGGCCAGGGCGAGCTGGAGGATGTCGCGGGCGGCGGTCCTCGGTGGGGTGCCGAGGTCATCGGCCAGGTGCTCGATGGCCTGCTGCCCTGCCCGGGGGTCCAGCTGGAGGCTGCCTCCAAGCGAGGTCGTCGGCGGGAGCCGACCGAGGAGCAGGTGGGCATCGGTGACGGTCGCCTGATCCCCCCCGCGGCCGTAACAGGCGGGCCCCGGGTCGGCACCGGCGCTGGCCGGACCCACGCGCAACCCCCCGGCCTCGTCGATCCAGGCGATCGAACCGCCGCCGGCGCCGACGGTGTGGATGTCGGCGGCGGGGATCTGGAGGCGGTGGCCGGCGACCTCAGCTTCCCAGCGCTCGGTGGGCTGGCCGTCGAGCAGGAGGGTGACGTCGGTGCTCGTCCCGCCCATGTCCACGCCGAGGAGCTCGGGACAGGCCAGGGCCGCGGAGAGCAGCTGGCAGCCTGCCGCGCCCCCGGCCGGTCCGGAGAGCAGGGTGCGCACCGGGAGCCGGGCGGCCTCGTCCAGGCCCATCAGGGCCCCGGCGCTGTCGAGGACACGGATGGGGGCCTGGATGCCGGTCTCGGCAAGGGTCCCGGCCAGCCGGTCGAGGTAGGCGTCCATGCGGGGGGTCAGGGCCGCGTTGAGCACGGTCGTGGTGAAGCGCTCGACCTCCCGGATCTCGGGGCTGACGGCATGGCTCGTGGTCACGGCCACATCGTCTGGGAGGCTCTGGCGGAGCCGATCGGAGGCCCGGGACTCGTGCCGGGGATCCAGGTAGCTGTGGAGCAGGCAGACGGCCACGGCCTCCACGCCGTCGTGGGTGAGCCTACCGGCCAGCGCGTCGAGCTCGTCGGGGTCGAGCGGCTCGATCGCCGTGCCGCTGGCGTCCAGGCGCCCAGCGATGCCGTGCCGGTCCTCCCGTTCGACCAGGGGCCTGGGCCGGGTGACCTCGAGATCGTAGAGGCTGGGCCGGTCCTGGCGGCCGATCTCCAGCAGATCCTCCATGCCGCGATGGGTCACCAGCGCGGTCCGGGCCAGGTCCCGCTCGAGCAGGGCGTTGGTGGCCGTGGTGGTGC
The DNA here is from genome assembly GCA_964464425.1 of uncultured Thermoplasmatales archaeon. Classification (GTDB taxonomy): domain Archaea; phylum Thermoplasmatota; class SW-10-69-26; order SW-10-69-26; family SW-10-69-26; genus CAYXGD01. The sequence goes on along the minus strand of CAYXGD010000047.1, from coordinate 6,926 downwards.
CGTGCAGCACGCTCTCGACCTCGGCCGGGTCGGCATCCAGGACCTGGAGGGCGCTTGCGACGGCCCGGGCGACGCCGCGCGACCGGTCCTCGGGCGTGGTCGACGCCTTGGCTGTGGCCTGTCGGCCGGTGTCGGGATCCAGGGCGACGGCGTCGGTGAAGGTGCCGCCGACGTCGCAGCCCACCAGGATGCCAGGCACGCCGGGGAGAGGCTGACGCGGCGGTTAAACCCTGCTGGCCTCAGAGCAGGAGCGCGGCCACGAGGGCCACGGTCACGAGCACCGCCAGGCCGCCGGCGAGGTTGCCCAGCCAACCGTTGCCCTGGGAGCCGAGCAGGGGTCGGTTGGCGAGCCACAGGAGCGCGCCGGCGAGGAGGGGCAGGATGAGCGCGTTGGCGACCTGGGCGACGACGATCAGGCCCACGGGCTCGAAGGGCAGCATGGCGATGGCGCTGCCGACCAGGAGGACCGGGACCCACACGACCCTCGGGGGCCTGGCGCTGGGTGGGCCGTCCGAGAGCTGGTCGACGGCCCAGGCTGCCGCCAAGGGTGCGGTCAACGCGCTGGACAGACCCGCAGCGGCCAGGCCCAGGGCCATGGTGACGCCGGCTGCGGGGCCGAGCAACGGCCCGAGGACCAGGGCCATGTCGGCCGCGCTGGTGACTTTGGCCCCGAACAGGGTGCCGGCCGAGGCCAGGAGCACGGCCATGGTCACCAGGCCACCCAGGACGACGCTGGTGCCCAGGTCCAGGCGCATGCTGGCGACGTCGTCCTCCTCGGCGTCCTCCTGGGCTTGGAGGGCCGAGCCGTGGAGGAAGAGGTTGTAGGGTACCACGGTGGTGCCGAGCAACGCCAGGATCAGGCCGAGATCACCGGCCGAGAGGCTGGGGACGAGGCCCCGGAGGATCGCTTGGCCGTCGAGACCGATCAGCGCCAGCTGGAGGCCGAAGGCGCCGGCCATGAGGGCCACCAGGCCGCCAAGGATCGTCTCCAACGCCTCGTACTTGCCGAACCAAAGGAGCAGGAAGGCGACGTCGGCGCAGGCGATGGTCCAGGCGATCTGCGGATCGCCGCCGAGCAGCTCGAGGCCGAGGGCGGCGCCGGTGAGGTTGCCGGCCTGGAACGCGACCGCACCCAGGACCACGGCGCCGACGGCGATCCTGGCGACCCATCGCGAGGCCGAGCCGCCAGGGCCCTCCTTGGCCAGGACGCCGGCCAGGGGGCGGTCGGTGGCCAGGGGGATGCGCGCAGCGACCTCCTGGAGCACGTAGGTCAGTGCGATGGCCAGCGGCAGGACCCAGAGCAGGGCGTACCCGGTCCGGGCACCTGCCACGGTGGCGGTGGTCAGGGTGCCGGGGCCCAGGAAGGCCGCCGCGATGACGAGGCCTGGCCCCGGTCGCCACTTCATCGGGTGGCTGGATGGGGGCCTGGACCGTCAAGCCACCGGTCCGGGGGCTGGTGGGGTGGAACCGAGGGCTTCGGAACGCTGAAGTCCTGGACCGTGCGTTGACGTGCCATGGGCCGACGTTCCCGCACCCTCCTCGTCCTGCTCGCGTGCCTCACGATCGTGCTAGCTGGCTGCACCCAGCCCGCTCCACAGGATGGGGAGACCGACGGGCCCACCGATGGGGAGGATGGCGCTGATGGCCAGGACGGCAGCGATGGTGGCGACGACGGGATGGACGGGGGCCAACCGGCGGCCACCGAGCTGGCCTGGTCGGAGCACGAGCACCTGGGGACGATCCTGACCGACGGGGACGGCATGACGCTCTACGTCTTCACCCGCGACAACGCGAGCGAGACGACGTGCACCGGCGGGTGCGCCGACGCATGGCCGCCGGTGACCGCCGAAGACCAGATCGGCGGGCCCGAGGACATCGTCGACCGGTTGGGCACCATCGAACGCCCGGACGGCACGACCCAGGTGACCCTGGACCAGCGGCCGTTGTATCGCTTCGCGGGTGATCAAGCCCCTGGCGAGGCCACCGGTCAGGCGCGGGCCAGCGCCTGGTTCGTGGTCCGCCAGAGCGATGCGCCGGGCGAGCTGAACGTCGACTTCCTCGACGGCCCGGGCGAGCACGCGGTCGAGGGAGCCGAGGTCTCCTACGGTCCAGAGGCCAGTGGGTACCTCTCCCAGCCGGCGGCCGAGGGCACCTACCCTGGCGTGGTGATGATCCACGAGTGGTGGGGTCTCAACGACAACATCCGGGCCATGGCCGACGCCCTGGCCAGCCACGGGTACGCGGTCCTGGCCGTGGATCTGTTCAACGGCTCGGTGGCCACGACCTCGGAGGAGGCTCGCGCCCAGGTCCAGGGCCTGGACCAGGCGGCTGCCACGGCCAACATGCGGCAGGCCGCCGACCACCTGAGGGACCAGGCCGGTGCACCCAGCGTGGCCTCGCTGGGTTGGTGCTTCGGTGGCGGGCAGTCCCTCCAGCTGGCGATCAGCGGCGAACCGCTGGCGGCCACGGTGCTCTACTACGGGACACGCCTGGTCACCGACGAGGCCAACCTGTCGGCCATCCAGTGGCCCGTGCAGGGGATCTTCGGGGACCAGGACGGGGCGATCCCCGTCGACCAGGTCGAGGCCTTCGACCAGGCGCTTGGGAACCTGAGCATCGAGCACGAGGTCCACCTGTACGAGGGCGTCGGGCACGCCTTCGCCAACCCGTCCGGCGATGCCTACGCGCCGGTCAAGACGATGGATGCCTGGGCCAAGACCCTGGCCTTCCTCGACAACGCGACCGCAGGCGCCTGAGGGCCGCAGCCGTCACCGCTGGGGTCCGGCCCGGTCGGCCAGCTCGGCCAGCGTGTTCCAGCCGGGCTCGAGCTTGCCCTGAGAGATCTCCTCGGCGATCTCGACCACGGCCCTGTTCCAGGGCACGGCGATCTCGTGCTTACCGCCGAGCTCGACGGCGCGCCCGTTGATCTCGGCGATCTCCGGGTCCCGCCCGGCCCGCAGCGCATCCAGGGAGGAGGGGACCACGCCCTGGTAGCGCCGACCGATGAGCTTGATGACCTGTTGCCGGAACCAGCCCCCCAACCCATCGGTGCTGCCGGCCAGGGTGTCGGGGCGCAGCGGTCCGGCCACCCGTTGCAGCTCGACGCCGTCGGCCCGAGCCAGCTCGACGCACTCTGTGGTCAGGCTCAGCAGCGCTTCACGGCCCAGCGCCTGGCGGGAGAGCGGGCCGACGCCGTGGCCGGAGACGACGGCCAGGCCGTTGATCGCGCAGGAGATCGTCCACTTGCTCCAGATCGCGCCGACCGGGTTGTCGGTGAGCTTAGCTTGGGTCTCCGGCTGCAGGGCCGAGACGAGTGTCTCAGCCAGGATCCGGCCGGTGTCGTCCATGGGTCCCACGGTGACCCCTCCCGGCGAGGTCAGCTCGACGGTCCGGGGGTCGGCCATCTGGGCGTTGAACCCGACGACCATGGGGGCGGTGATCTCGCGCCCTACGGCATCGGCCACGTCGATGGAGACCAGCCCGTTCTGGACCGGGACGACCAAGCCCGGCTCGGCCAGGTGCGGGACGTTGGCCTTGGCCCGCTGGACGGCGTCGGCCGCCCGGGTCGCGACGATCAGGTGGTCCTGGGGGACCTCGGGCGGTTCCGGTGCCAGCAGGACCTCGGCCTGTCCGCGCTGGCGGCCTTGGATGGCCAAGGTCACCTCCTGGTCACCGTCGGCTCGCGAAGAGACGACCGTGACCTTGTGGCCACCCTGGGCGAGCAGGACGGCGAAGTAGGTGCCCAGGGAGCCTTGACCGATGATGGAGACGTTCAACTGGTCGGGGTCCACGGCCCCCCATGGGGCAAGCGGTCGAAAAAGCCACGGCCTTCGATGCTCGCGCCATCAAGCTTAACTGGACGACCGGCACAAGGGCCGCCGATGGACGAGGGAACCGTGCCGGTGGCCGTGTTGCTCGTCGCCGGGATCGTCGGTGCGCTGGTGCTCGGTGGCGGCCTCCTGTACCTGGTCGACTACGGGGTCGAGGCGACGGTCGTCGACAAGGCGTGCCCGGACGTGACCGTGGAGACGGCCGTCGGCGGGATCGAGGTCACCCGGCAGGCCAGCCGGAGCCAGTGCACGGCCGTCCAGCGGGGCGACGTGGTCGTCTACCACATCCGAACGGGCGAGCTGGCGTACCACCCCAAGGGCGGCGGCCTGTTCTGACCCTGCAACTGGTCTAGACCTGCGCGGAAAAGGCTAAGTAGGGACCCCCTTTCGCTGGCATGATGGCGTCCGAGTACGTGGAGGTTCGACTCCTCATCCCGGAGTCCAAGGTGGACGAGCTGCTGACCTTCTGTGAGCAGCTCGACACGATGCCAGCGATCCACCGGATCCCGGAGAGCGCCAACGGCTACGAGGTCATCGAGGAGATCGAGGCTCAGGCCAACGGCGAGAGCGAGTGAGGCTGCGGGTTCGAGGCCCCGTCGTCAGGTTGCCCCATCGCGCGCTAACCGACGACCTCGAGGAGCTTCAACCCAAGGAAGATCCCCAGGGCGACGGCAGCCGCGATCGCGGCGAGCTTGAAGAGCTTCTTGACGAGAGCGAAGACGATCAGGATGAGCACGATCGCCGCCGCGATCCAGATCCAGGTGGCAACCATCACCCCCTAAGGTCCCCGGGGCTTCTTCAACCACGCGGTCGGCCCCAGGGTCCAAGGGTCGCTCCAACATGCTTATAGACCGCCGGGGGCCCTTGCGGCCGAGCGCCCGTGTCAGGTGGCCTATCCGAGCTTTGGGAGCGCTACACCCGGACCAAGCCCATCGACGAGGTCCAGGAGGAGGCCGAGACCTCCGAGCTGGCCCGCGAGCTGGGTGCCTGGGACCTGGTCGTGCTGGGTCTGGGCGCCATGATCGGCGCCGGGATCTTCGTGGCCCTTGGCCAAGGCGTGGTCTTGGCCGGCCCGGCGGTCTCGCTGGCCTTCGTGGTGGCCGCCGTCGGCTGCATCTTCGCGGCGCTCTGCTACGCTGAGCTCTCGAGCGCGATCCCGGCCTCGGGGATGGCGTACTCGTACACGTTCGTGACCTTGGGCCAGTTGATGGCGTGGTTGATCGCCTGGAACCTGATCGCCGAGTACATGATCGGGAACGTGGCGGTGGCCGCTGCCTGGAGCGACAACCTCCAGCAGGCGTTGACCACGGTCAACATCGACCTGCCTGCAGCCCTCCAGGCGGCACCGGGCACGGCCCCGGGAGCCCTCTTCGACCTGCCGGCCTTCCTGATCGTCGCGGCGGTCACCGGCCTCCTGGCCATCGGGGTGCGCGAGAGCGCGACGACCAACGCCGTCCTGACCGCCGTGAAGGTCGGCGCGCTGTTCCTGTTCATCGCCCTGGCCGCGGTCAAGGCTGACCCGGGCCGGTTCACCGACTTCGCGCCTCGCGGTGCCGGCGGGGTGCTGACGGCTGCCGGCGTCGTCTTCTTCGCGTTCATCGGGTTCGACGCCGTCGCCGCTGCCGCCGAGGAAACCAAGGACCCCCAGCGGGACCTGCCGATCGGCATCATCGGCTCGCTGGTCGCCGTCACGATCCTGTACGTCGGCGTCTCGCTGGCCTTCGTCGGGGTCGGCGGCAGCACGGGCGGCGCGGCGCTGGCCACGGCGCTCGGGCAGGCCGGCTACGGCGAGATCTGGGAGGTCATCATGGCCTTCGCCGCCGTGGCCGCCACCACCAGCGTGCTGCTGGTCTTCCAGCTCGGCATCCCGCGGATCCTGATGTCGCTCTCCCGGGACCAGCTCCTCCCGGAGGGCCTGGGCGAGATCCACCAGCGCTTCGCCACCCCGTTCAAGCTCACCCTGCTGACCGGGTTGCTGACCGCGCTGGGGGCTGCCCTGATCCCGTTCGGCGACGCTCTGGCCTTCACGAGCTTGGCCACGTTGTTCGTCTTCCTGGTGGTCTCGTTGGCCGTCCTCGTCCTACGCCGGAAGCGCCCGGACCTGGAACGGCCGTTCAGCGTCCCGGCTGCCCCCTTCGTCGTGCTGGGCGCGGTCGTCGCCCTCGGGGGCATGATGATCAGCTTGGGCGCCAAGACGTGGCTCTACTTCGGTGCCTGGATGGGGCTGGGGTTGGTCGCGTACGGTCTGTACGGCTCGAAGCGTGGGCTGATGGGCCCGGAGGAGGATGTCGAGGTCATCACCGAGCCGATCGAGACCGAGTAGGGGGTCACCGCCGGCACGTGGCGGCAGGAGGCCGAGCTACAGCTAGGGGGTGAGCCTTGGGCGGCCTCGGACCGCGTCGCCTGGGATCGCCGGTGCGGCTAACCCACCATCATCGTCTGGCCGCCTCGGCTCTTGATGTAAGAGATCTGGGCGGGGCCAGGGACCGAGAACCGGTCGTGGCGGTGGTAGAGGGCCCACTCGAGGCGGCCGATGAACTGGCCGCTGTCGGCGTCGTGGACCTCGATGTCCCACTTGAGCATGTGGGCACCGGCCATCAGGGTCTCGTGCTTGACCTCGGAGGGCAGGCCCGGCGGGACGGGGTCGAGCTTGACGCCCATCTCGGCGAGGAGCTCGTCGATGCCGTCGGAGAGGTCGTTGATGTAGCGGAAGTAGGGCTGGTCGATGTTGCCCTCATCTTCCCAGTACTCGGCGTCAGGGTTGAAATCGCCGGCGTAGCGACCCTCGTCTCCTTGGATCTCCTGGTACTTGAGATGGTAGAAGCGTGAGAGGCCCTTGATCACCCGGCGCATCCGGTCGGTGGCGTTGTGCATCCCCATACAGCCGAGCTATGCGGTCGGGCAGCATATCAAAGGGTCGGTTTGGGTTCGCCTGCCGCTCGCCGGTCCCCGCCACCCGGACCCAACCTACTTCCTCGGTGGCGCCCGTGGCATCGCCGATGACGCCAGCGGTCCCGACGATCCCTTTGGGCCCGACCGAGGAGCAGGTCCCGGTCATCGGCCAGGGCACCTGGAAGATGGAGCAGGACGACCCCG
>CAYXGD010000046.1:0-12337 GCA_964464425.1 uncultured Thermoplasmatales archaeon | reverse complement strand
ACCCCTCAACTCGCACGGGCTGCGCCCGTACTGTTTCGGGGTAGCCTTCGTCGCGTTTGGGTAGGCTACCCCTCAACTCGCACGGGCTGCGCCCGTACTGTTTCGGGGTAGCCTTCGTCGCGTTTGGGTAGGCTACCCCTCAACTCGCACGGGCTGCGCCCGTACTGTTTCGGGGTAGCCTTCGTCGCGGTTGAGCAGGCTACCCCTCAACCCGCACGGCGGTGGGGATGTCGGTCCGGGCCGCCCGGCGCGCCGGCCCGATGGTCGACACGACAGCGGCGACAAGGCTGATGCCCGAGAGGACCACGATGCTGGTCCAGGGGATCGTGAAGGCGACCCCTGCCGAAGCGAAGAAGGCCAGCCAAGCCGCGTAGGCTACCGCGATCCCGATGGCGATGCCCGGCAGGATCCCCAAGACCGCCGTGAACAAGGACTCCGAGACCAAGCTCCACGTGATGTGCTCCCTGGGCAGCCCCATGGCCCGTAGCACGCCCAGCTCGTGCTCCCGCTCCAGCGCGCTCTTGGCCGTCACGATCCCCAACGAGCTCACACCGATCACCAGGCCCAGGCCCAGGAACACCTGCAGCACGTTGAAGAACCGGGCGTTGAGGCTCTGCAGCTCCGTGGCTCGCTGCTCGATCGACTCGACGTCCAAGCCCATGCCCTGGTAGTCGCGCTCCAGGGCCCGAGCGACCTCGACCGGGTCCTCCCCTGGATCGACCTGGATCAGGAAGCCGGCCCCGTGGGTCGGGAAGAGGTCCTGCAGCAGCTCCTCGTCGATGAAGATCCCGCCAAGGTACTGCTGCTCCTGAGCGCCGACCACCGTCAGGTTGACCGTGCCCGAGACCAGCTCGACCGTCATGCGTTCCCCGCCATCGATCCGACCCAACCGGCCGGCCGCGTCGATGTCGTAGATGCGCGAGACCACGGCCAGGTCCGCCTGGCTGGCTACCGCACCGTAGGCATCCTGGTCGGTGGGGAACCGGTCCGACCGGCTGACCAGGTCGTAGCCGTTGTTCTCGGCGAAGCCCTGGTCGATCCCGTAGAACCAGTCCACCGGCGGCCCGTTGTAGTTCACCGGCTCCCCCTCGATGGTGACCACATCCCCGCCGACCACGCGCACCACCGACATCTGGTCGACCACCGACAGGCGGTCCAGGCTGGCCGGGCGCTCCTCCAGGTTCCGATCAGCCCAGGCTGCAAGGTCCTCGACGGGCAGGTTGGTCTCAGCGTAGAGGTCGTACCCGCCGGCCTCCCGCGCCGGGTCGACCTGGAAGACCGTGAAGAAACTGGAGAAGACCGCCAGGACCAGCAGCACCAAGGCGAACATGCTGGCCGTCAGGCCCGTGCGCATCTGCTTCTTGATCGGGTAGGCCAGGGCCACCATGGTCGCCGGCGCCAACCGGCCAAGCCGCCGAGCACCACCCTTGAGCAGCCTGGGCAGCCCCGGCAGGTTCAGCAGGAGGACGACCCCAGCGATGACCATCAACGTGCCTCGCAAGGGGGCCACCAGCGGGACCTCGGCCGCCGGGATCTCGTCGAAGGCCACGATGGTCCACAAGCCGTAGGGGAGCACCAGCAGCGCACCCAGGAACCGTGCCTTGTGGGCCTCCCAGGACCTACCGAGCCACAAGGCGCCACCGTACAGAAGGGCCATGGGGCCGACGACGAGCGCCGTGTACAGCCCGGTCAGCCAGTAGAGCGGCGTGACGACCAGGCCAGCGATGATCAGCGACAGCGGGACCCAGCGCGTGCGGCCGGTGGCCTCAGGATCGGTCAGGCCCTTGAGCCCGGAGGCGATGTGCAGCCCCGAGAGCCGGTACCCGGTCACCGCCACGGCGCAGACCGTGAACAGGATCCCGATGGCCGCCGCCACGAACGGGGTCCACGGCTCGATCACGAAGGGGATCGGCAACGCCCCCTCGGTCGCGATGAAGTCGTTGATCGCCTTGATCAAGCCCCAGGCCAGCCCGATGCCGGCGACCGCCCCGATCGGGCCCCCTGGCAGGGCGTAGAGCGTGCCCTCCAGCGTGAACGCGCCGACCAGGTGCTTCCGCTGCAGCCCCATGGCCCGCATGACCGACAGCTCGACCCGGCGCTCCTCGGCCAGCATGGTGAACAGGTTGACCACCAGCAGGATCCCGGCCACGATGGTGAACGACGAGAGCGTGGTCAGGAACCGCGTGAACTGCGCCCCGGCCTCCTCGGCCCGCGCGACGATGTCGGCCTTCGTCGTCTCGACCTGGAGGGCCTGCACGCTGGGCTCCTGGAAGGCCGCCTGGGTCGCGTTCAACGCCGACCGCAGATGGGGGGTCACCTCGCCGGTCTGCGCCAGGCCGCCGCGCACGTCGCCCGGGTTGCTCACCCGGATCAGGTTGACCTCGCCCTGCCGCTCGAGGAGCCCCTGGAGCCGGTCCAAGCGCATGAAGATCGCTGGCTCGCCTAGGAACCCGCCCCTCCCGTCGCCGCTGACGACCCCGTCGACGCTCAGCCGCGTGGTCCGGCCTTCCTGCAGCCGCTGTTGGATCTGCTCGCCCAAGGGCCCAAGCTCCTGGAGCCGCTCGCGAGCCTCCCGGAGCTCCTCGAGGCTGAAGGCGGGGCGGAGGGTCACGACGAACAACCTGTAGGGCTGCTCGGCGCCGGCCTTGGCGGTGACCCTGGCGGTCCACTGACCGCCCCGGTCGACGGTCGCGTTCAGGATCGCTGGTGCGTCCGGGTCGCCGGTCGACCCGTTCGTGTTAGCCACGGTCTGCCCGCTGGGGCTGGTCAGGCTGACATCCAGGTCCGTCGTGTTCTGCGGTGACCCCCACACGAGCACCGCTACGATCCGAGTGGCCGTGCTGTTGACCTCGAAGCCGTGCTCGCTGGCCGCCGGATCCATCCCGTCGCCCAGGACGGGGAGGTCCACCGGGCCCGTGGCCCCGGTCACGTTGCCATCGAAGGTGTGCACGGTGGGCACCATCGGGTCGATCGGCAGGCCGTACCGGGCCTCGATCTCGTCCCCGGCGCCCACGCCCAGCGCGTCGGCCAGGCGCTGGTTGATCAGCACGCCGGACCCTGAGAGGTCCCCGCTCCCGTCCACCGGATCGAAGCTCAGGAAACCCGGATCCTCGGTCGGGAACCCGACCATGAAGACGTCCGGTTCGGTCAACCCGTCGGGCGTCCCAGCGTTCGCTAGGTAGGCGATGGCCTTGCCCGTGGCCACGTCGTTGCGCCGGGCGGCGGTCTCCTCTGAGAACCGGTCGGCGGCAGGCTCCGGGAAGAAGAAGTCCCCCTCGGACCGGACGAGCTCGTCGGTCTCGCCCAGGATGTCGAAGGCGACCTGGGTGATGCCGGCCTCGGCGGCCTGCCCGGCCGACAGGGAGGCGGCCAGGACACAGGTCCCGACGGCCACGGCGGCGGCCGCGGCGATGGCCTGGGCCCGGTGGCGCTTGGCGTTCCTCCAAGCGATCTGCCAGAGCGTGCCCAGCATGCCCGACCGGCCGGTGCCCTGGCTCACGCGAGGCGTCGCCTCCCCCGCTCGTCCCGGTCGATCTGCCCGCTCTCCATGTGCAGGACCCGGTCGGCGATCTCGACGACCTTGAGGTCGTGGGTGACGATGACGTAGGTCTGCCCGAAGCTCTCGTTGAGGTCCTCCATCAACGCCAGGACCCGCTTGCCGCTCTCGGCGTCCAGGTTGCCGGTCGGCTCGTCGGCCCAGACGACCCGTGGCTCGGTGACCAGGCTGCGGGCCAAGGCCACCCGCTGCTGCTCACCACCGGAGAGCTGGGCCGGCAAGTGCTCGGCCCGATCGGCCAGGCCCACCTGGTCCAGGGCAGCCAGGGCCCGCTCCCGGGCTGTGCTGCGGTCACCGGCCTGCAGGAGCAGCGGCATCTCGACGTTCTCGGCCGCGCTGAGGACCTGGATGAGGTTGAACGCCTGGAACACGAACCCCATCTGGCGGCTACGCAGCCGGGTGCGGGCCTGATCCGAGAGCCCATCCAGCCGCTGCCCATCGAACGAGACCGTGCCCGAGGTCGGGACGTCGATACCCGACAGGCAGTTGACCAGGGTCGTCTTCCCGCAGCCCGACGGGCCCAGGATCGCCACGATCTCCCCGGCCTGGATGTCGAGATCCACGCCTCGCAAGGCATCGACATCGCCGGCGTCCGTGCGGTAGACACGGGTCAGCTCCCGGGCTTGGATGAGCCGATCAGCCACGGCTGGCCCGATGAGCTCGCCTTAGATAAGCGGCATGGCCGTGGGCCGCGACCCGATCACTCCGCGTACGGCACCGGATCCTCGACGCCGGCGCCCCGGAAGCCCTTCTTCCGGAGCTGGCAGGCATCGCACACGCCGCACTGCTCCTTCCCGCCCTGGTAGCAGGACCAGGTCAGCTCCAAGGGAGCTCCCAGGTCGACACCGCGCTCGACGATCTGGGCCTTGGACAGGTTGATCAACGGGGCCACCACCCGGAACGGCTCGCCCTCGACAGCCCGCTTCGTGCCCAGGTTGGCCGTCCGCTCGAACTGGCTGATGAACGCCGGCCGGCAGTCGGGGTACCCGGAGAAATCGACAGCGTTGGCACCGAGGTAGATCGCCTCGGCCTCCCGGGCCTCTGCCAGGGAGGTCGCCAGCGAGAGGAAGATCAGGTTGCGCGCGGGGACGTAGGTGGCCGGGATCTCGCTGGCCATCTCGTCATCGTCCCGGTGGGTCGGGACCTCCATGGTCTCGTCGGTCAGGGCCGAGCCACCCCAGGCCGAGAGGTCGACCTCGAGCACGATGTGCTCCTCGGCGCCCAAGCGCTGGGCGACGTCCCGAGCGCACTGGAGCTCGCGCTCGTGGCGCTGCCCGTACCTAGCGGTCAAGCAGACAAGCTCGTGGCCGTCGGCGACGGCCTGGGCAGCGCTGACCGTGGAGTCGAGCCCCCCTGAGAGCAGGACGACGGCCTTCGACATGGAAGCCAAGAGGGGACCTCCCGGGATAAAGCTAGGCCAGGCCGACGCCGAGCGCTCAGCCACCGTAGACCCGTTGAGCAAGCCTTCTTCTCGCTCGCCAGGCGTGCCCCCTCGGAGCTACCATGCGAACCACCATCTTCGTCGCGACCCTGGTCGTCGCCAGCATCGGCCTCCTGGCTGTGGCCCCGAGCGGGCTGGCCTTCGGCTGGTGCACGAGCGAGACCCACGAGGCGTGCGGGAACTACATCGTCTGCATCGGGACACGCAACGACGCCTACGGGTTCCAGTGCCAGTACGGCGTCGAGGCCTACTGCCCGACCCAGTGCACCGGGCCTCCACCCTAGCCCGACCGGATGCACCGATCCAGGCGGGTCTGAGGGCCTCGCCGGGAGCCCGTCGAGCCTGGCTCGACCCCAACAGAGGCCGGCGTGGCCGGGGCCTCCTGGGTGCCGCCACGATTCGACAAGTTTAAACTGGCTGTCCGGCCATCTTGTAACAACGGGATGCACCACCCTTACCTAGGAGGGGATGTCAGTGAGATCACTTGTTGAAGAAGCCGTATCCAGGGCCGCCGCCGACGAGGACGGCGAGGCCACAGCGCCAAGCCAGCCCAGCACCAGCCCACCGGCCGGTGCCGGCGGAGACCCGAACGACGTGAACACGTCCGACGAGGAGCTCGAGGAGCTGCTCGGCGGGCTCAACACCAAGGTCAAGGTCATCGGCTGCGGCGGTGCCGGCACCAACACGGTCAACCGGCTCAGCGAGGCCAGCGTCGAAGGCGCCCAGTTCTACGCCCTCAACACGGACGCCCAGCACCTGCTCAACACCCCGATTGAGAACAAGATCCTGATCGGTCGACACCTCACCAAGGGTCTGGGTGCCGGCTCGCTGCCCCAGGTCGGTGAAGAGGCCGCCAAGGAGTCCGAGCAGCAGATCCGCAAGATCGTCGAGGGCGCCGACCTCGTCTTCGTCACCTGCGGGCTCGGCGGTGGCACAGGGACCGGCTCGGCCCCCGTCGTCGCTCGGGCCGCCCGGAACGCCGGCGCGCTCACCATCGCGGTCTGCACCCTCCCCTTCAAGGTCGAGGGGCAGGTCCGGATGAAGAACGCCGAGGCCGGCCTGGCCCGGCTGCGAGATGCGGCCGACACGACCCTCGTGATCCCCAACGACAAGCTCCTCGAGATCGCGCCGCGGCTCCCGCTCAACGCCGCTTTCCGGGTCGCCGACGAGGTGCTCCTCCGGTCGATCAAGGGGATCACCGAGATGATCACCAAGCCCGGCCTGGTCAACCTCGACTTCGCCGACCTCAAGACCATCATGAAGAAGGGCGGCGTCGCCATGATCGGCCTCGGCGAGGGCGAGGGCGAGAACCGGCTCAAGAAGGCCATGGACGAGGCCCTCCACTCCCCGCTGATCGACGTCGACGTGAGCCAGGCCACCGGCGCCCTGATCAACGTCGTCGGCGGACCGGAGATGACCATCAGCGAGGCCGAGGCCGTGGCCCACAAGGTCTTCGACAACGTCCAAGAGGACTCCCGGATCATCTGGGGCTGCGGCGTGGACAAGGCCCTGCGTGGCCAGGTCCGCGTCATGCTGGTCGTCACCGGCGTCAAGTCCAGCCAGATCCTGGGTCCCGGCGAGACCCCGGACAAGAAGGTCGAGGCTCAAGAGGTCGACTTCGTCCTCTAGGCCGGACCGCGTGGCTCGGCCGGGGAACGTGGTCCGCGGACCACGCTCCCTCTATTCCTTCTTCCCTCCCATATCCGGTGAGTTCGAGCTCCAGCCGGATGTATGACGGCTATGAGCTGAGAAGGGCGTCGAAGCGCCGGGCTTTCCCACCCAAAGGTGGTCGCACGCCGATAGGCTAGGCTAACCTATTCCCATTATGGGACGCACCGATAATGGGAAGGCGGATGCCGATCACCCTGGTCTCGGTGCCATTCTCTCCCGGTGGACCGGGGTGGCCGCGAACCCTAGCATGTCGGGGCTCGGCATATAAGGGCCATCTCCTCCTATATGAATGACCATCCTAACGGCCACCGATAAGGTATATGAACCAGCGGCGACACCCTTGGATTGTCCTGCGGGGGACAAGGGTGGAGCGGAATGAACTCGTCTGACCATGGAACGGCCAATGGTTCTCGCAGCGGTCTGCGGTCCGTCAACCCGACGACGGCGACCCTGCTGGGGATCGCGCTTCTGGTGGCCGGCTTCGGCCTGGCCACGGTCTTCCTCGGTCCTGGCGACACCGTGACCACCCCGGCCCCTGCAGCGTCCACCCAGGGCTCGGGTGCCACCGGCGGCGCGGACACCGCGCTGGCCTCCGTGGGGCCCGAGCCCACCCCCCCCGCTTCCTCCGAGATCGAGAACGAGACCACCCAGGTCACCCTCGACCCCATGGCCGACGATCAGTGGGCCCTGGACGCCGTGGGCGCCTGGGAGGGCACCCGCGGCGACGGCACGGTGACCGTGGCCGTCCTCGACTCCGGCATCGACGCCCAGCACGAGGACCTCACCAGCGTCACCACCGGCTACGACTTCTTCAACGACGACGCCACCACCGAGGACGACTGCGGCCACGGCACCCACGTGGCCGGCGTCATCGGCGCCCAGAGCGGCAACGACCGGGGGATCGCCGGCATGGCCAACGTCACCCTGCTCCCGGTCAAGGTCCTCGGCCAAGGTGAGACGGGATGCACCGGCACCTTCAGCGCCCTGGAGGACGGCATCCGGTTCGCCACCGACCAAGGCGCCGACATCATCGCGCTCTCCCTGGGCTGCCCGCAGCCCTGCCACCACGCCGGTGTCCTCGACGCCATCCGCCAGGCCCACAGCCAGGGCGTCCTGATCGTGGCCGCGGCCGGGAACAACACCGGCGACCCGGTCAACTTCCCGGCCAACCAGCCCGAGGTCCTGGCCGTCAGCGCCCTGGACGCCGACGGCGCCTGGGCCAGCTACTCCGCCAAGGGCCCCGAGGTCGAGCTCCTGGCCCCCGGCAGCCAGATCCTCTCCACCACCCCCGACGATGGCTACGCCTGGATGAGCGGCACGAGCATGGCTGCGCCCCACGTCGCCGGTGCCGCGGCCCTCCTGATGGCCGAGGATCCCACCCTCACCGCCGACGAGACCCGCGAGCTGTTGACCTCCAGCGCCCGGGACCTGGGCCTCGACGCCGAGACCCAGGGCCACGGTGCCCTGGACTTGACCGCAGCCCTCACCCTCCTCTCGGCCCGCTGAGCCCCGTCGCCGGCCCGTCGTAACGACGGCCCGCTGCCGCCCCAGCCTCTTGTTGGGACGACGGTTCATAGGGGACCAGCGCCCAACCTACCCTATGGGGCAGCCCACCGACCGTCCCCCCTCCGCCCAGGGTCCCTCCGTCCTCGTGGTCGGGGCGGGCCCCACCGGGCTCAGCTTGGCCGTGGGCCTGGCCCAGCAGGGCGTGCCGGTCCGGGTGGTCGACGAGGAGCTCGGTCCCTCGCAGCGGACCAAAGCCGTGATCCTCCAGCCGAGGAGCCTGGAGGTCTTCGAGGATCTTGGCCTCGTGGATGCTGTGGCCCAGGAGGGCCTCCCTCTGGGTGGGATCCGCCTCCATCTGAACCACAGCGAACCCATCGAGGTCGGTCTCGACGACATCGACAGCACCTACCCCTTCCCGTTGGTCCTCCCTCAGGGCCGCCTCGAGGCGCTCCTGACCGCGGCCCTAGCCGACCATGGGATCGATGTCGAGCACGGCCGTCGGCTCGACAGCCTGGAGGTCCGGGCCGGCCGCGCGCGTGCCACGCTGACCGAGCAGGGGGGCGCCACCGAGGTGCTGGCCGCTGACCATATCGTCGGCTGCGATGGCCGCTACAGCACGACCCGGGATCTCGCCGGCATCCCCTTGGCCGTCGACCGGAAGGTCAGCCCGGTGGTCATGGCCGATGTCCGGCTAGCCGGGGACCTCGACACCGACCAGCTCTCCGTCCTCATCCACGACGACGGGGTCCTGACGCTCATCCCGCTGCCGGCGCCAGGGCGCTTCCGGGTCCAGCTGCTCCAGGCCGGGGAGCAGGCCCCGGAGTGGGCACCGACCCAAGCGACCCTCCAGACGCTCCTCGACGAGGTCTCGCCCGGGTCGGTGAGCCTGGCGTCGATGACCTGGGCGGCCGTCTGGCATCCTGATCCCGCCATCGCCTCGACCTTCCAGAAGGGGCCGGTCCTCCTGGCCGGCGACGCCGCGCACACGCATACCCCCCTGGGAGCGCAAGGGATGAACACCGGGATCCAGGATGCCCACGCCCTGGCCTGGCGCCTGGGCCACGTGGCCAACGACCAGGCGCGAGGTCCCGAGCTGTTGGCCACCTACGGTCCCGAGCGCCAAGCGGTCGCTTGGAGGACGGCTCGTGTCTGCCAACGGCTCGACGAGGTCGCCCTGGGCGAACGCTGGGGGAACCAGCTGCTCCGCGAGCACCTGGCCCCGTGGCTGTTGGGCAAGGGACGGGTGCACGCTCGGATCGGCCGGTGGCTTTCTCAGACCCGCATCCGGTACGCAGCCAGCCCCCTCTCGACCATGCACCGCGCCGGGCTATCCGGCCGGTTCGTCCGTTCCGGTGACCTTGCCGCCGGGGACCGGCTCCCAGATGCCGTCCTCGGCCGGCCCGATGGCAGCTTCCACCGGCTCCATGAGGAGGTCTCCGGGCCGCACCACGTGCTTCTGCTTCTGGCCGGCCACCTGGACACCGGCCCCGACGTCCAGGCGTTGCGTGGTTGTGGGGAGGTGGCCATCGACCGGCTCGGTGCCGCTGTCCGGGTCCTCTGGATCCAGCCTCGCCACGACGACCAAGCCCACGGGCCCGGCGGCCAGGCTCGTTTCCAGGGGCTCCATGCCTGGGACGAGGGCCAGATCCGGTACCGAAGCGACCCCGAGGCCTACCTCCACGGACGGCTCGGCGCCAAGCGCCCGTCAGCGTGCCTGGTCCGGCCCGACGGGCACATCGCGGTCATCCAGCACCCACCGCAGCCCGACGCCCTGGAGGCCTACCTGGCAGGCTGGTACCTGCCCCTGCCCGAGCCGGAGCCGACCGAGGAGGCCCAGGCGCCCGCCCAAGCCCCACCCGCCCCACGGCTGGCCGAGGCCCCGGATGACCCCCTGAAGGCCTGGGAACGCGCACAGCGGCGTCTGCGACGCTGATCCGGGCCCGCCAGCTGCCCGCGTGTCGAGGCAAGCGTCCGGTGGCACGTGGCAAAAAGCGTTAATAGGGGGGCTCCTTTGGCTCAGCGATGGCCGCGGCCAAGAAAGAGCGCTCACGCTCCGACGCCGGCGAACAGCCCGAGTTCGTCGACAAGGCCTGGGAGCTCCAGGGACGCATCGAGTCCCGGGCATCCCGCGTCGGCAAGGGCAAGTACGGGCGCGTCCTCCGGATGGCCCGCAAACCCTCCAAGGAGGAGTTCAACCAGACCGCCAAGACCACGGCGCTGGGGCTGCTGGTCATCGGCCTGATCGGGTTCATCATCTTCTGGGTGATGAACAAGATCCCGGGAGTGACGCCCACATGAGCGAGGCGGCACCCGAGGAACAGGGCGAGGAAGAGGAGCTCGCCCAGGACGAGGACCGCGAGATCTACATCCTCAAGACCACCATCAACCAGGAGCGCAACGTGGCCAACACGCTCCAGGTCCGGGCCAAGAAGAAGAAGGCGCCGGTCTACGCCATCCTGGCCCCGGCCGAGCTCCGCGGGTACGTCTTCATCGAGACCGGCGACCGCCAGAAGCTCGAACGCCTGACCCGGTCGCTGCCCCACGCCAAGACCCTGCTCGAGGGCGCCAGCGACCTGGCCGAGGTCGAGCACTTCCTCACGCCCAAGCCCGCCGTGGCCGGCATCGAGGAGGGCGACATCGTCGAGCTCGTCAGCGGACCCTTCAAGGGCGAGCGCGCCCGGGTCCAGCGGATCGACGAGACCAAGGAGGAGATCACCGTCGAGCTCTTCGAGGCGATGGTCCCCATCCCGGTGACGGTCCGGGGAGACCACGTCAGGGTCCTGGAGAAGAAGGAGAACGAGGAGTAGTCGCGACCCTGCAGGCCGGAGGCCGAAGGGTCGCGAGAGCACGAACGCTGAGCCTCAGGAGCGAAGCGTTCGTGCGTATCCTGGCAGCCCACCGAGCGGCTACGCGAGCGAGGCGACTGCCAGGCGCGGGGACCCTGACGGGGTCTCCCCGGAGAGGACGGATCTTGGATCCGTCCGGATCTGGAGGTCAGGCGAGGTTGTGCCACTGACCTCCAGCCGAGAGGCGATCACGTCCGCGGCGAGAGGTCGCTTGCGACCTTGAGCGAGGCCGGATCTGTGATCCGGCCGGATCCTGGAGAAGAAGGAGAACGAGGAGTAGCCGGCCTCGCGGACGCGAGCGCCTCGAACGAGCACGAACGCTGGGACATGGCAGCGAAGCGTTCGTGCGGGGCCCGGGGCTGAGACTGGGCGCCCGAACCTGCCGATCTCAGCCGTTCGGGGGTCTGGCGGTCTCTCTCACGTTTCGAAAGGTCTCCCAGAGCCCTTTTCTACCCGCATCGGTCACCCAGGCGCCAGGTGCCTACCATGGACATCGACGAGATGGACAACCTCAGCGTGGCAGGCCTCGTGCTCGCCCTCGTGGGCGGCCTGCTGGCGCTCATCCCAGCCCTCGAACGTCTGCTGATGTTCGGCCCGGCCTGGCAGGAGCCTCTGCTGACCGGCGTCGTGGCCGCCGCCGGCATCGGCGGCGTCGTCGTGGCGACCAACGGCCGGGCAGCCACCGGCGGCATCATGACCGGCGTGGCCGGCATCGTCCTGGCCATCCTTGGCCCCACGGCACCCGGCATCCTGGCCGTCCTCGGCGGCACGCTGCTCTACGCGGCTGCCCAGGAGAAGGGCCCGGTGGCCTACGACGGCGACGACGAAACGTCGGCCCCCGAGAGCCAGGCGTAGGCGGCACCTCCGTCGCGTCCTCCTTCCCTCTCTGCCCTCTGCCTCCTCTCCAGCGGGAACCCCTCACCGGGACCCGGGCAGCAAGGGCTTAAGTACCCCTTGGTGATGGGCGGCTTGCCGCATCCACGGGCGCCGTTGGCGCTGCACCGTCCCGGCACGGCCGGCGTGGTCGCGGTAGGTGAAGCATCATGGCTCAAGAGATCGAAGCGCTCGTCGACGGCGGCGAGGCCTCGGCTGGTCCCCCGCTGGGTCCGGCCCTGGGTCCCGCCGGTGTCAACGTGATGGAGGTCGTCCAGGCGATCAACGAGAAGACCGAGGCCTACAAGGGCATGAAGGTCCCGGTCACCGTGATCGTCGACGACGGCGATTTCGAGATCAAGGTGGGCACGCCGCCGACCAGCGCGCTCATCTTCCAGCAGCTCGGCATCGAGAAGGGCAGCGGCATGCCCAACGTCGACAAGG
>CAYXGD010000045.1:0-12515 GCA_964464425.1 uncultured Thermoplasmatales archaeon | reverse complement strand
CGTTGAGCGGGATGTCGCCCTCCAGGCTCATGGCTTCGAGCTGGTTGGCCAGCACGTCCAGGGGCGTCTCGGGGATCGGCGGGGTCTCGACGTCCTCCTGGAGGGCCTTGTGGCGGATGACGGTGGCCTCGGCCACGTCGTCGGGGTCGGCGCAGAGGACCGCACCCTTGCTGATCAGGCCGATCTTGTGGCCCGCTCGGCCGACCCGCTGGAGCAACCGGGCGACCTCCCGGGGGCTGTTGATCTGGATGACGAAGTCGGCCGAGCCGATGTCGATGCCCAGCTCCATGCTGGACGTGCAGATCAGGCCCTTCTTCTCGCCCTGCTTGAACGCGGCCTCGACCCGGACCCGTTCGTCCTTGTGCAGGCTGCCGTGGTGGACGGCCACGTCCTCGCGACCCATGAACGCCAACCGCGCAGCCAGCACCTCGGCCATCCTGCGCGTGTTCACGAAGACCAGCGTGCTGGTGTTGGCCTCGATCAGCTCGACCATCCGGCGGACCAAGGCGGCCTGGGCCGGGTCGGTCATCAGCTCCCGGGCCAGGCTGACGTCCTCGTCGGTGGGCTCCGGGACCTCCACGCTGACCTCCAGGTCCTTGCCGACGGGCACCTTGACGATCTCGACCTGGCGGTCCTTGCCACCCAGGAACCCCGCGGCCTCCTGGGGGTTGCCGACGGTGGCCGACAGGCCGACGCGCTGGAACTCGCCACTGTACCGGACCAAGCGCTCCAAGGCGCAGGCCAGCTGTGCACCGCGCTCGTTGCCGACCAGCTCGTGGATCTCGTCGATGACGACGAACCGGACGCCCGCCAGGTGGCCGCGGAGCCGGTGGCCGGTGAACAGGGCTTGCAGGGTCTCGGGGGTCGTGATCAGGAACTCCGGCGGGTCCTTGGACTGCCGGCGGCGTTCCGAGCGGCTCGTGTCCCCGTGGCGGACGCCGATCCGGATCCCCAACCGGTGGCACCACTGGTGCAGCCGGCCCATGATGTCCCGGTTGAGCGCCCTGAGCGGGGTCACGTACAGAGCCACGAAGCCCTCACGCTCCTCCTCGGGGATCGACAGCAGCTCGTCGAGCATCGGCAGGACGGCAGACTCGGTCTTCCCCATGCCGGTCGGCGCCAGCAGGAGCGTGTGCTTGCCCGCCAGGATCGGCGGGATGGCGCCAGCCTGGGCGGGTGTGGGCGCCTCGAAGCCCTCGTCCTCGAGCAGGTCGCGGATCTCGTCGTGGAGGGCCTCGAAGGTCACGTGCCGAGGGCCTCCTCGGCCTCCCGGTACCGCTCGGTCAGGCTGGCCAGGGTCCCCAGGTCGACGCCGTCCAGGGTGAACGCGCGGCCCTGGTCCAGGTCCACGAGCCCGTTCTCCAGCAAGGGGCCCAGCGGGTCCTGGTCAGGCCGGTTCAGCGCCACGCCGCCGAGGAGGGGGTTGAACGCCGGGACCAGGAAGGCCTCGCCCGGGAGCGTGGCGTCCGGGTAGCGCTCCTGGACCGCGGTCGTGGCCAACGGGGCCCGCAGCCAGCAGGGTTCCGTGTGGACCCCGCCGAGGTCGTCGCGGAGGGCCACGCTGGGGTGGTTGTGGCAGAGCACGACCTTGCCACCGGCCATCACGTCGTCGTCCGGCCAGGTGTGGCCGTGGACCAAGCCGACCTCGTCGATCCGGATCCCCCGGCTGGGATGGACGGTGACACCGTCGAGCAGGTCGGCCAAGCCGCCATCGTGGTTCCCGGGCACGACCTCGACGGGCACCTGGAGGCGGGTGAGCGGTTCGACGGCCCGGGCCTCGCTCTCCCAGGCACCGATGCTGTGCTTGACGTCACCGAGCAGCACGATGCGGTCGGCGTCTTCCCCCACGGCCAGGGTGCCCAGGTGCTCGACCAGGCGCCGGGATTCGTCGAGGCCGTGCACGCCCTTGCGCCGGAGCTCCTTCTCGATGCCAAGGTGGAGATCACCGGCGACCAGGACGGTGGTCTCCGGCGCCTCGAGCAGGAGGGCGCGTTCGTCGAAGAGCGGCACGAGGCGGGTGCTCACGGCCCGTTGTAGCGGGCCCTGGCTCTTGAAGGGTGTGGCGCGGGAACCTCCGCGGATCGGTGGCCAGGGAGGCGCCCAGGTCGAGCGGTCCCGAGGGTCAGCGGAGGTAGGTCTTCAGGACCTGCGGGATCGCCTCGACGACGTCGGTCGCGAGCAGCCCATGGCTCTTCTCCCGTTCGGCGGCCTCCCCGGCCTTGCCGCTGATGAACGCGCCCAACCGGGCGGCGTCGAACGGGTCGACCCCCTTGCCGAGCAACCCGGCCACGATCCCGGTGAGCACGTCGCCGGTGCCGCCGTGGCTCATGGCCGGTGTCCCGGTCTCGTTGCGCTTGGCCCGCTGGGCCTCGGCGACGACGTCGGTGGGTCCCTTGAGCAGGACCGTCGCGTTGAGGCTGGCCGCGGCCTCCCGGGCCACCTTGACCCGGCCCTCGACGTCGGTGCTGGTCGGCACCGACTTGCCGGTCAGCATCTCGAACTCCTTGGCGTGCGGGGTCAGCACGGCGTGGTGCTCGAGGTCGAGCTCCTGGTCGGCCAGCGCCCAGAGCGCGTCCGCGTCGGCGACGAAGGGGATGCCCAGGTCCAGGGCGCGTTCGACGGCGATGGGGACGCTGGGTTTGACCGGGTCCATCTTGCCCAGGCCCGGTCCGATGACCATGGCGTCGACCATGCCCAGCCACTTGTTCAGGTCGACCCGGTTCTTCGGGTTCTCGAAGTCCAGGTTGTCCCCCTCCAGGGGGTGGGCGACCAGGTTGGGCGAGAAGGCGGCCACCGCCGGCCAAACGTTCTCGGGCGTGAGCACGAAGGAGAGGTCGGCCCCGGTCCGCATGGCGGCCGTGGCGGCCAGGGCCGGTGCGCCCGCGTACGGGCCGCCCCCGATGATCAACACGAACCCGCCCTGGCCCTTGTGCTGTGTCTGGCTCGGTCGGGGGTAGAGCGTGAACTCGCCGGGCCCCGTGTGGGTCGAGGCCCTGTCGGGGATCCCGATGTCGACCACGACCTGCTCGCCCAGATCCCCGTCGACGGTCTTGGGGGCGTGAAGGCAGACCGTGAGATCGGGCGAGAACGCCAGGCCCGTGCCGACACCCGTAGGCAGATCGACGGCGATCCGGACCCCGCCGGCCCCGGCCTGGGCCTGGAGCAGGCGGCCGACCTCGCCCCGGGGCTTACCGGTGGCGCCTGCCCCGAGCAACGCGTCGAGGATGCATCCGGCCGGGTCGACCAGCTCGTGCAGCTCGTCGTCATCCAGGTCCTGGCTCGCGTGGACGGTCACCGTATCGGGCAACGCGTCGAAGGCCTGCTGGGCCAGGGGGGTCTTGGGCTGACCTTTGGCCAGGAGCACGGTCACCGCACGGTCCCCGGCCAGGTGCCGGGCTGCGACCAGGCCGTCGCCCCCGTTGTTCCCGGAACCGACCAGGACGACCACGGGTCCCTCGGGGGCCCGCTCCCGGACGATCTCGGCGACGTGGCGGCCGGCCTGGGCCATCAACTCACGGGTCGGCACACCCAGGGCTTCGGCGTTGGCGTCGAGCACGGCGACCTCGTTGAGAGGGATGGGCTGGCGGCTAGCAGGCATCTATCGGCCACCTCGAGGGTCGACGCGGCAGGTCAGCGTGAGCACGAGAGGGGGAAAGAGGGGGGAGAAGAAAAAGGAACGGAGAGGTCGGCCGATCACGGGGGTAGCGGGATGGGGTTGCACGGGCTGGTCACGCAGACGATCGGGCCTTGGACGCAGATCACCTCGTCGTACGTGTCGTGGCAGGCCTTGATCCCGCCGTCGCAGTCGCTGAGCTCGACGGGGCCGGCGCAGATGCCGGTGTCGAGGGCGGTGGCGCTCGGGACGAGGGCCAGGGCGGTCGTGGTCACAAGCAGGGCGGCGACGGCGATGGTGCTGGTACGCATGGAGCTTACCTCGTGGTTCGTCACGGTCTGGCACGCGGTCCTCGTCTATAACCGCTGGCTCAACCGGGGTTCAGTGGGTCACCGCTGGCCGCCGAGGCAAGCTTCGGGCTTGGGAAGAACTATTAAAACGGTCCGGGTATCGTGGCTCGATGTTCCCAGGTGGCGGCCGTGGCGGCGGCTTCAACCCGAAGCAGATGAACCGGATGATGAAGCAGCTCGGCATCGACATCGAGGAGGTCGATGATGTCGAGGAGGTCATCATCCGAACCGCCGACAAGGAGATCGTGATCACCGACGCCAACGTGTCCATCATGGACGCCCAGGGCCAACGGACCTACCAGGTCACCGGCGAGGCCAGCGAGCGCAAGCTCGAGACCGGGCCCGACCCCGAGGACGTGGAGCTGGTCATGGAGCAGGCGGGCGTCGACGAGGAGACCGCCGTCGAGGCGCTCGAGGCCGCCGAGGGCGAGCCTGCCCAGGCCATCATGGACCTGATGGAGGAGTAGCCCCCGGGTCACCCGTGTCCTCCTCGGAGGAGAGAAGCGGCGCCAGCCACCGCTCCAGGGGCCCGGCGTGCTGCATGGCCAGGGTGCCGACCACGCTGGTGACCAGCACGTAGCCCACCGTCAGGCTCGGGAGCAGCTCGGTCATCACCGCGCTCCCGCCGACCAGGACCGCCAGGGCCGCGATGACCAGGGAGAACTCACCGCGAGCCACCAGGCCCAGGCCGACGCGCACCCGTCGGTTGGGGGCCAGGCCGTAGATCGATCCGCCGGCCATGCCGGTGACCACCTTGACGATCGCCGTGACGACGACCAAGGCCGCCAGGAGCCCGACCCCGCTGGTCAGAGCGGAGATCTGGGCGTTGAGCCCGATCCAGAAGAAGAACACCGCACCGAAGACGTCCCGGAGCGGCGCGGCCAGCCGACCCAGGCGCTGGGCCTGCGGGGTCTCCCCGAAGGCCATGCCCACGAAGAAGGCGGCCACCGCCTCGCTGAGCCCAACCGTCAGGGCTGCCCCGGCCACCAGCACCGTGATAGCCAGGGCGCGGAGCAGGGCGACCTCGTCGGTGGCCGAGGCCAGGAGGTTGCCGAGCTGGCGGGCACCGTAGGTGGCCACGGCGGTCAGCGCGATCATGCCGGCCAGCGCGATGCCGACATGGCTGAGCGCCGTGACCAGCGTGCCCCCCTCCAGGGTCAACGCCGAGAGGATGGCGATGTACAGGGCCAGGAAGAGATCCTCGAAGACGAGGACCCCTAGGATCGTCTCGCTCTCGGGGTCGGCGATCCAGTCGAGGTCGATCAGGGCCTTGGTGATGACCGCGCTGCTCGACACGTAGACGATGCCGCCGAGGAACAAGGCCTCGACCACGGAGAACCCGAAGGCCAGGCCCAAACCGATGCCGACGGCCAGGTTGACCAGATCGATGGCGCCCGCCTTGGAGATCCGTGCGCGGCCCCGGACCAGGCTCTGGACGCTGAACTTCAGGCCCAGGAAGAACAGCAGGAGCACGACCCCCAGCTCGGCTGTCGCCGACAGGAAGTCGTTGACCTCGACGATCTGGAGCGTGCGCCCGAGGATCTGGTTGCCGCTCGGGTCGATCAGGAGCCCTGCGGCCAGGTAGAACGGGATGACCGACTGGCCCAACCCGTGGGCCAGGGACCCCGCCAGCGCCAGGATCCCGAACAGGATGCCCAGGTCGAGCAGCAGGGACTCGGCCGCCACGGGTCAGCCCCCGGCGGGCTTGGCCATGGCTTCGACGGCCTGGACCTGCTCCAGGGTCCCCAGGACGACCAGGACGTCCCCCGCCGTGAGCTGCTGGTCGGGCCCCGGGTTCGGTGTCGTACCGTCCTCGCGCTTGATGGCCAGAACGCTGGCGCCCGTGGCCTGTCGCAGGTCGAGCTCCTCGAGGCTCCGGTCGGCCATCTGGGAGCCCTGGGCGACCTGCACCCAGTCGAGGATGGCGTCCTCCCCCAGCATCGTCTCCATGGGGAGCGTGGCCACCGGTTGGAAGTACGAGCCGTCCATGATGCTGCCCAGCTGGCGGGCCTCGCGGTCGCCGAGCTCGAAGAGCTTGGTGCTCTCGGCCGACGGCTGCTTGCGGAGGAAGACCTCGCGCCGTCCGGTGTTGTGGATCACCACGACGACCCGGGCCCCCTCGCCCAGCTCCAGCTCGAACTTCTTCCCGACGCCGGGGAGCTCGGTCTCGTAGATGCTCATGGCCGTGCTGGGCGGATGCACCCTGGGCTTATCTGTCCACCGGCCGGACGGGGGTCGGTGCTCAGACGTCGTCGGGGCGCGTCGTGTCCGGTCGCCCATCGAGCAGCGGGACCAGCAACCGGGTGCCGTCCTGGCCGCCGAGCTGCAGGGTCAGGGTCGACGGGCCGGCGGCCTCCGGGGTGTCGCTCTGGGACATCTCGACGGGTTCGAGGACCAGCTCGAGCACCGTGCCGGCCTCGAAGACGTGCTCGACCGGTTGGAAGCGAAGGGTGGCGTCGACGGTCTCCCCGAGCGGCATCGGCTCGTAGCGGGTGACGTCCTCCCGGAGGGCCAGGTTGAGCGCCCCGAAGGTGACCTCGTTGCTCTCGTCGTCCGTGACCTCGTTGAGCTCGGCCCACAGGAAGGCGTTCTCCGCACCGTCCAGGCTGACCTGCATGGCCAGCCGGGTCTGCCCGCTGAGGTAGAGATCCTCCTCCAGGGGCTCGGTGCGCAGCACGATCTTGTCGGTCCCTTGACCGGTGGCCGGTGCCAGGGTGGCGTCCACGGTGGCCTGGGCACGGCCCGTGTCCAGCTGGAGCGAGCCTTCGGCCGACGGATCCCACGCGAGGCTGCCGCCTTCGGTGGCGAAGAGCGCGCGTCGGTCGGTCAGGTTGCTTGGGAAGGCCTGGTCGGCGCGCCAGGTGTCCAGGTTGGTGTGGACCTCGACCGTCGGCCCGTCCATGACCCGCGTGTCGATGCCCTTGAGGTGCTCATCGAACCATGCCAGGGTCAGGTTCTGCATGTCCTCGCGGGGTGGGAACTGGTGGCCCCAGGGCCCGAAGATGCCCTTCTTGGGCGCATCCAGCGCGTTGAACCACCGCAGCATCTGGCTGGGCTTGACGTTGCCATCCTGGAAGCCCTGGGTGTAGAGCGTGGCGGCCTGGACCTGGTCGACCCGGGCGCTCAGGTTCCGCTCGGCGTAGAAGTCGGTGTAGAGCCCGTCGCTCTGGTAGGCCTCGGTGACCAGCTCGGCGGTGCCGCACCCGGTGTCGGCAGCGCTCTCGGCCCAATCGGTCCCGTGGGCCGCCTCGAGGGGGACCACGGACCCGATGCCCTGGTAGGCTGCGGGGCTGCCGACCGGTCCCGACTCGCCGTTGGGCACGCCGCCGAAGTGCCAGTCGTAGTAGGGGTCGGTCAAGCCGGCGACGGCCACGATGGCCTTGAGCGGTTCCGGCGCTTGGACGGCGGCTTCCATGGGCGTGGTGCCGGGGTAGCTGGCACCGATCATGCCGACGTTCCCATCGCTCCACGCCTGCTCTGCCACCCACTCGACCAGGTCGGCCTGGTCCTGTTGCTCGTTCTCGCCCCAGACCTCGACGCAGCCCTCGGACTCGCCGAACCCTCGCACGTCAGCGACGACGTAGGCGTACCCGCGGGGTACGAAGTAGGCGTGGTCCCCCTGGATGCCGGTGGCCGGACCGGTGGCTTGCAGGCCACGGTCCAGGTGGCTGTACGGGGTGGAGTGGACGATCGTCGGCCAGGGGCCCTCCCCGTCGGGCAGCCAGTACTCGACGAAGATGTCGATGTCGCCGACGCTCATCTGCACCCGCTCGGTCACCCGAGGCAGGATGTCGTGGACGGGCTGGCTGAGGTTGCCGGTGGCGATCGGCACGTAGGCCTGACCGGTCACGTCGTCCTCCAGGCTGGCAGGGTCCAGGGCGTCATCGGTGGCGCCGATGCACCCGGCCAGGGAGGTGGTGATCAAGGCAAGGCCCAGGAGCAGGGCGCTGCGAGGGTCCATGGCCCAGACAGCCAGCGGTCCGTTCCTAAGCTTTGTGGGCAGCGGGTTGACCGGACCGGCATCGGGCGGGTTCAAGGGCCCCTCCCGCGTTGCCGGGCGCGATGCCCCGCTTCGACGATCCCCGGCTCGAGCGCGTCTCCAGCGCCTCCCTGACCGACGCCATGGACCGCCTGTTCGATCACAAGGCCCACGTGCTCGACCTGATCACCCCCACGCCCAGCCGCGTGCTGTGGGGCCCGGCGGCCACCATCCGGTTCATCCCGGTCCGCTCGGACGTGGAGGACGACAAGCTCCACACCTTCCGGCGCCTCTTCTACGAGGCCGTCCAGGAGCCCAGGGAGGGTCAGGTCCTCGTCCTCGACACCAGCGGCCAGTTCGAGCTGGCCATCGTCGGGGGCAACAAGGTCAGCCGCTTGGCCAACAACGGCCTGGCGGGCCTGATCGCCGACTGCCGGTTCCGGGACTTCGACGAGATCGTCGAGGAGGATCTCTCCTGCTGGTGCCGGGGGGAATCCCCCAAGGCCGGTAGCTCGAACCTGATGCCGGTGGGTGCCAACGTACCGGCGGTCATCGGGGACGTCACCGTGCTCCCCGGTGACTGGATCTACGCCGACCGGGCCGGGGCCGTGGTCATCCCCGAGGATCACGTGGACGACGTGCTCGACGCGGCGATCGCCAAGGAGGAGGAGGACCTGGAGAAGATCGAGCGCATCGAGCAGGAGGACCCCGACGAGATCCTGGCAGACCACGCCTGACGCTCGGCTGACCGGTGGCCTACCTGCGACCGGCGAGCTGGACCCGCCCGTCCTCGAGGGGCTCGACGATCCCGTCCTCGACCGCCTGGTCCACGACCCTGCTGACCCGGTCGCTGATCCGCTTCCCGGTCCGCTGGAACCCCAGGAGGACGGCCACCTGGCGCTCGATCTCCTCCGGCGGCGTGGCGTACTGGTGGTCGAGGACGAGCCAGACGGCCGCCTTGAGCTCCTCGTCGCAGATCAACGAGATCTCCGACTCGACCCCGTCGCCCCGGCGGCGGACCTCGACGCCCTGGTCGGCCTTACCCCAGAGGAACCCGTCCCGGACCTCGATCTCGCCCAGTTGGACGAGCCTGTCGACGGCTTGGTCGACGATGCCCTTGAGCTTCCGGCCGGCTCGGTCCAGGTCCCAAGCGTCCCGGATCCGCGCGGCGAGCACGTCGCGGTGGACCGGCGCCTCGACCTGGACGACCGATAGGACGGCCTTGGCCAGGTCGGCCACGAAGCCCGGGCGGCCCTGGGCCAGGGCCTCCTCGTCGTACTCGGGGACCGGCGGGTCCCGGCAGGCTTGGTAGGGCTCGGCCAGGTCCTCAAGGCTGGCCAGGGCGTGCATCGGTTCCTGGGTCGCGGGTTCGCGGTGGGTGCCATCGCCATCCTCTGCTCCCGTCCCATCGGTCTCAGGCCCGTCGGTCTGCCCGGGCTGGCTCCGGCGGCCCCGGGTCTCGATGCGGGTCTCCCGTGGGGCCTCCTCGGCCGCCTCGACGGTCTCGAGCAACCGGCGCTGGACGGTCTCCGGGCTCCGGTACCAGTCGGCCGACCAGACCCGGTGCAGCGTCCACCCGCGCGCCTCGAGCACCTCACGACGCAACCGGTCGCGCTCCCGGGCGACCCGGGCGTCGTGGTACCCTGGACCGTCCAGCTCGATCCCGAGAAGGTAGCGCCCCGGGTCCTCGGGGTCGACGACGGCGAGATCGAGCCGGAAGCCCGCGGTCCCCACGTCGGTGTGGACCTCGTAGCCGGCCTCCCGCAGCGTGTCGTGGACGGCGGCCGGGAACGCCTCGTCCGGGCGGCCCGTGTGGTCGGCCAGCTCCGTGGTCCCCTGGGCCTCGGCGTGCTCCAGGAACGCCTTGAGGGCCTGCACGCCGCGGGGGCTGCTGGGGCCGGCGTCGAGGTCCTCGGCCGTCCAGTTGGAGAAGATCACGCACTTGTTGCGTGCCCGCGTCATCAGCACGTTCAACCGGCGCCAGCCCCCGTCGTGGTTGACCGGGCCGAAGTTGGTCGTGAACCGGTCGCGCTGGTCGAACCCGTACCCGACGCTGACGAAGACGACGTCCCGCTCGTCGCCCTGGATCGTCTCCAGGTTCTTCACCATGAAGTGCTCGTGGCCGTGCGGCGAGAGGTCCTCGTCCTCGGTGAAGAACGGGTCCATCTCCGGGTGCTGGCGTCGGACGATCTCGATCTCCTCCCGGATCGCCTCCTCCTGAGCGGCGCTGAACGTGCCCACGCCGAGGCTCTGGTCCGGGTGCTCGCGGAAGTGCTCGAGCGCCGCCTCGGCGATCGCCCGGGCCTCACCACGGTTCATCCGGCTCCCACCCCGGTCGTAGACGGTCTCCGGTAGGTGACGCAGCGACAGGCCCAGGCGTGGGTCGCTCTGGTAAGGCGACGGGTAGACCACCAGCCGATCGTCGTAGAAGGCCTCGTTGCTGACGCTGATCAGGGACGCGTGCCGGCTACGGTAGTGCCAGCGGAGCATACGCTTGGGGAGGGCCCCCTCGCAGGCGTCCAGGATGCTGGGCAGGTCGACAACCGAGCCCAGGCTCACGTCTGCCTCGTCGCGTTCCACGAACGTGTCGAAGAACGAGGTCGGCGGTAGCTGCTTGGCATCGCCCATGACGACCACCTGGCTGCCCCGCAGGATGGCACCCAGCGCGTCCTGGGGCCGGATCTGGCTGGCCTCGTCGAACACGACGACGTCGAAGCTGACCTTGTGCGGGTCCAGGTACTTGGCTACCGACAGCGGGCTCATCATGAAGCACGGCTTGAGCTCCTGGATGATGCTGCCGGCTTCGATCATGAGCTTCCGGATCGACAGGTGCCGCCGCGACTTGCGGAACTCCCGGACCAGGATCCCGGCCTCCGAGGAGCCCGAGGCGCCATCGATCAGGCGAGGGCGGGTCTCCCAGAGCTTGGCGGCCACGCGCTGACGGTTCAGCTCGAGGGCCTGGCGGTCCAGCTCGGAGAAACCCTGGATCCGGTTCTCGTGGAGGTCGCCGGCGAACCCGCTCAAGGCCTCGCGCTGCTCGAAGGCCACCTGCAGCAGGGTGTCGGCCAGGTTGCCTTCCAGGACGGCCGGCGCGTGGGTGGGTTCCACGGTCGCCTCGTGCACGGCCTCGGCCACGGGAGCCAGGGGTGTCTGCCTGGATCGGTCGAGGACCTGGATGTAGGTCGACCAGTCGTCCAAGCGGTCCATGTGGGTCTCCCACGTGTCGAGGCGGTCGGCCAGGTCACCCAGGGGGGCATCCGCTGCCGGCTGGCCGAGCACGTCCTGGGAGGTGGCGCCGACCTCCTCGAAGAGGTCCTCCCGGGCGGACCGGAACGCGGTCAGGGCCTGCTCGGTGGTCCCCCGGGCCTCATGGATGGGGGCGGGCTCGACGCCGTCGGCGATCATCTCGGCCGTGGCGTCGGTCAGGGGGCCCCGGCGGAGCGCCCTGCGCATGGGGACCAGCCACTGGGCCAGCTCGCGGAGATCCTCGGGGTCGGTCCGGGGACCCTGCCAGCGGTGGCCGAAGAGCGCCTGGCCTCGCTCGGCGGCCTCCTCGAGGTCGGCCACGAGGGCTTGGAGCTCGACCAGGTCGGCCAGGTCCTCCAACAGGGTCTCCGGGGCCCGGGGAGGGGCGCCGTGGTACAGGTCGCGCACCCGGGCCCGGGCCTGCCAGTAGCGAGGTAGGAACCAGCGCAGAGGGTGGGCTTGGGCGTCCCGGTAGCGGTCGCGGAGCTCCCGGGCGTCGACCCCGAGGGCCCGTTCGTCGAACCGTTGCTCGATCGAGGTCCGTAGACGGTGGGCCCGGGTCAGCGTATCGAGCAACGGCTTGACGTTCTCCTTGGGCATGTCCCAGGCCGGGTGGCTGAGGACCTCGAGCTCGATCTTCGGGGCTTGGGCGACCAGGTCGGCGGCGGCCAGGGCCGACTCCACGTCGGAGGGGGTCCCCAAGGTTCCCATGTGGCAGGTCCCCTGGAGGGTCGAGGCTGCTTCGATCAGGTGGTCGGTGGCGGCCTGGGCCTGGCCGATCCCGTCACGGACCCGGCGCAGCTTGCGGGGCAGGATCGCGCCCGGGCGCGTGCCGCGCCAGGCGTGCTCGTCCGGAGGCCACACGGCGTCAGCGGCCTCCATCAGGTCATCGAGGACCGAGCGAGCCGACGCCAGGTCGGTCCGGGGGACCGCCTCGATCCCGCTGAGGTCGATCAGGGGCAGCTTGATGCCGGCTCGGTCGGCGTGGCGCCGCGCGGCCTCCTTCATGGACACCAGCTCGTACGGGCAGAGACCGGTCTCCCCCACAGGGGTCCTGAGCGCGCGAGCGTAGGCGTTGAGGCTCTCCTTGCGACGGTCGAGCTCCTGGTAGGTCTGCTCGGGGGGGCCAGCGGCCATCGGTTCGCGCAGGGCCACGCGTTCGAGCTCGGCCAGGAAGGCGCTCTTGTTGGCCTTGTGGCTGTGGACCTCCAGGCAGAAATCGTCGAGGCCGGCCTCGGCCAGCTTGCCGTGGACGACCTCGAGGGCGGCCATCTTCTCGCTGACGAAGAGCACCGTCTTGTCCTGGGCCATCAGCTCGGCGATGAGG
>CAYXGD010000044.1:0-13215 GCA_964464425.1 uncultured Thermoplasmatales archaeon | reverse complement strand
GCCAACCGACGCGCCAGGACGCGCACCGGTTCGTCGATCATCATGCTCCTTCTGGCTTCGACGCTCGCCCTGGCCCCGGCCGTGGTCGCCGGGCCCGATGCAGGGGACGAGCCGGCGACGTACCTCGTCGGGTACGCCGGGGGCCCACCGGCCGATCGAGGCCAGGGATTCCACGGGGGCGACGTCGTCGACGTGAACCGTGGCGCCGCCTTCCTCACCGTCGAGACCCGCGATCCTCACAGGTTCGAGGAGCGCGCCCAGCACGACCCCAACGTCCGCTACCTGGAGGTCGACCGAGCAGACGCGTTCTCCACGACCTACACGCCGGATGACCCGAAGCTCTACGCGCAGTGGGGCCTCGAGGACACGCCGGGGATCGACGCCTTCACCGCCTGGGACACGACGCGGGGCAGCACGTCGGTAACGGTCGCGGTGATCGACACCGGTCTGGACACCAGCCACCCTGACCTCGGGAACCTGGTCCCTGGCTACGACTTCTTCAGCGGAGACAGCACACCTGAGGACGACTGCGGCCACGGGACCCACGTGGCCGGCACCGTCGGTGCTCTCACAGGCAACAGCCGGGGGGTCGCCGGGACCGCGACGGCCTCGATCATGCCGATCAAGGCGCTCGGCCAGACCAATTCCGGGTGCTCGGGGTCCTTCTCGGCGGTGGCCAACAGCATCACGTTCGCCACCGACCGCGGCGCCGATGTCATCTCGATGTCCCTGGGCTGCGCGGGCTGCTACAGCCAGTCGGTCGAGGACGCCATGGCCTACGCCACGAGCCGGGGCCTCCTGGTGGTCGCCGCGGCCGGCAACGACGGCGGCGGGGCGGTCAACTACCCGGCCAGCAGCCAGCACGCCATGGCCGTCAGCGCCATCGACCGCTACGGCGACCTGGCCAGCTTCTCCAGCGTGGGTCCCGAGGTCGAGATCGCCGCCCCAGGCGTCAGCATCCTCTCCACGTACCCAGGCAACGACTACCGCTACATGAGCGGGACCAGCATGGCAGCGCCCCACGTCTCCGGCGTGGCCGCCCTCGTCCTCTCGGCCAGCAACCTGAGCGGTGACCAGGCGCGCGACCACCTGCGCGCCACCGCCACCGACCTGGGCCTCCCGGCTGGCCAGCAGGGCGCAGGGGCGGTGGACGCCGCCGATGCCCTGGCCGCCCTAGCCGGCAGCACGGAGCCGGCCCCCAACCAGGCCCCGGTGGCCGACGCCGGCAGCGCCCAGAGCGCCTCCGATGCCGACGGCAGCGGCGACGAGACCGTGACCCTCGACGGGACCGGCTCCCACGACGCCGACGGATCGATCACCAGCTTCACCTGGTACGAGGGGGCCACCCAGATCGCCACCGGCGCGACCCCGACGGTGACCCTGGCCACCGGCGACCATCCCCTCACCCTGGTGGTCACCGACGACGACGGTGCCACCGGCCAGGACACGGTGAGCATCTCCGTGGAGGCCAACCAAGCCCCAGAGGCGAGCCTTGCCGTCAGCTGCACGGACCTGGCGTGCACCTTCGACGCGTCGGGCTCCGTGGACGGCGACGGGTCGGTCGCAAGCTACACGTGGGATCTCGGCGACGGCACGGCAGCCACCGGTGCCATCGTCGACCACACGTACGCCTCCGGGGCGACCTACGCGGTGACGGTGACGGTCACCGACAACGGGGGTCTCCTGGACACGGCGACCCAGGAGGTCACGGTCGCCGAGCCGGTGACCGAGGAGCCGACCCCGGCGATGCACGTCCACGGGATCGGCCTGGAGACCAAGGGGCCTCACCTCTGGTCGACGGTGACCGTCGCCGGCAGCGACGAGCAGCCGGTGGCCGGGGTCACCGTGGCCTGGAGCCTGTGCGACGCCGACGGCAACTGCCAGAGCTTCACCGGCACCAGCGACGACGCCGGCACGGTGACCGACCGCTGGCACAAGGCAGGCAAGGGCACCTACACGGCGTGCATGGACAGGCTCCAGAAGAGCGGCTGGAGCTGGGAGGCTGCCAGCGACCACGCCGGGTCGGGCAGCTGCACGACCCAGCGGGTCTGATCCCAGCGACCCGGTCGCACGGCGCGGGGAGAGCCCATGTAGGCCCTCCCCCACGCCGGCAGGAGGCTCAGCGGTGTCGGCGCCGGGCCTCCAGGGCCGCGAACAGCAGGGTCACGACGAGGACCTGCACCGGCAGCAGGTTGGCCTGCACGCCGGAGCTGGGCGGGAGCTCGGCGTCCTGGTCGGCGTGGTCGGCCGCTGGCGCCTGGCCGGGGTCCTCGACCCCGCTGGCCAGGGCGTCCTGGCCGGGCGGGCTGAAGCCACCGGTGGCGGTGACGTCACCGGCGTGCCCAGGCGCGTGATCGGCGGCGGCGGGCGGGCCCCCGGTCCCTTCACCAAGGGGCTCGCCGCCGCCCTCATCATCACCGGCCTTCTTGACCTGACCAGGCGCGCCGCTGGAGGCGCCGCCTCCACCACCGCCCCCACCGCCGCCGGGGCTGGCCAGGAGGATCTCCTCCTCGGCGGTGGTGGTCAGGATGACGAAGAAGGGCAAGCCCAGCTCGTCGTACCCATCAGGTTCGGGATGGGTGGGCGCCCATGTGGTGGCGTCATCCCGGTTGCCGTTGAACACCGCCCGGCCGGAGGACGCGATCGCCTCGCAGTCGGGGGTGAACTCGCCGTTGTTGTACCGGTCGAGGTGGTCGGCCAGCCGGGTCATGTTCTCGGCGGCCGGGCCCTGCCTGGCGTCGTAGGGCAGCTTCCCGTCGAACGTGGCCAGCCACTCGTGGGCCTCGAGGATCTCGGCGTGGACCGGGCCGGGGCTTGCACCGGAGGCGATGCTGAGCTGGGAGGCGATCAGCTGGTGGGCCAGCGCGAGGCTGGCATCGCCCTGGACGGGCGTCCAGAAGATCTCCAGCAGCTCGTCCCGGGTGTAGGTCATGTCGCCCAGGCGCAGGTACTGGGCGTCCCACTGGTCGGGGTGGGTCCTCCAGAAGCCCTGGGTGTGCGGGCAGAAGCCGCAGTCGATCAGGGTGACGACCTCGTTCGAGACGTTGTTGCTGTGGTTGAGGTCCAGCCGGGCGCTGACGTGGGCAGCGTTCGCGACCAGCCCGCAGTCCTCGTCACAGGTGATCACCGAGACGGTGACCGTCCGGTTCTCGCCGGCGCCGAGCTCCTCCCAGGTGCACAGGAGGGTCCCGTTGTCGATCGAGCACACGCCGTCGTCGTCCCGGGTGACGGTCCAGGACTCGTTCATCGGCGGCAGGGTGTCGTTCAGGGTGACGTTCTCGGCGGCGTCGGGGCCCAAGCTCTCGACGACGAGCGTGTAGTTCAGGTGCTCGTCGGCGAAGACCAGGGCAGGCCCGGCCTTGGTGACCGTGACGTCAGCGCAGGTCACGTGGACGCTGGCGTTGTCCTCGTTGTTGCGGAGGTCGATGTCCAGCCGGGCAGCGACGGTGGCGACGTTCTCGTGGTCGCCGCAGTCGCCGGGATCCAACCGGGAGGTCTGGGCGGTCACCGTGATGTTGGCCGTGGCGCCGGGCTCCATGGTGTCGAACCCGCAGGCCAGCTCGGTCCCGTTGACCTCGCAAGCCGTGGCGTTCTGACCGGAGACCGTCCAGGTGCCGTTCAGGGCCGGCAGGCTGTCGCTCAGCGTGACGTTCTCGGCCGCATCGGGCCCGTGGCTGGTGACGGTCAGGTTGAACGCCCTGGTGTGGCCGAGGTCGATGGGGTCGTCGACAGCGGTCTTGGCGACGGAGACGTCGGCACAGGTGACGTGGATCGTCGCGCTGTCCCGGTTGTCCGTCAGGTCGGTGTCCAGCCGAGCGAAGACGCGGACGACGTTGGTGATGTCGCCGCAGTCCTCGATGCTGCCCGTGGTGCCCATCAGGTGGATGAGCCTGGTCTCGTTGGCGGCCAGATCACCGAAGTTGCAGGCCAGCGTCCCGTTGCTGATCGCGCAGTCGGTGGCGTTGGGACCGCCGACGCTCCAGTTGCCGCTGATGGTGGGCAGGTCGTCGGCCAGGGTGACGTTCTCGGCCGCATCGGGCCCGAAGCTGGTGACGTTGATGAGGAACACCAACGTCCCGTTCAGGTCGATGGCCGTCGAGTTGGCGCCCACGTCGGCGGTCTTGTCGACGCCGACGTCGGCGCAGACGACGTAGACGGTCTCGACGGCGGTGTTGTCGCCGGTGGCGTTGGTCGCCTCGTTGTCGGCGCTGACGGCACCGCTGTTGCTCTGCAGGCCACAGTCGTCCAGCGACGTCTGGACCTCGATGGAGAACCTGGTGCTGCCGCCGGCCGACAGGTTCCCGGCATCACAGGTGACGTTCTGGCCGTCGACCTCGCAGCCTTCGCTGGCACCGAGGATCTCCAGCCCGCCGGGGATCGTGTCCTGGACGGTCGTGTTGACGGCCGTGCCGGAGCCGGTGTTGTTCACCGTCAGGGTCCAGTTGAACGTCCCGTTGACGTCGACCTGGCCGGCGGTGGCGTTGGACGTCTTGGCGAGCTCGATGTCGGGGCAGGTGATCCGGACCGCACCGGTGTCGGTGTTGTCGGTCAGGTTCCCGCTGGCCTCGTTGTCGGCGCTGGCGACGCCCGTGTTGGTGATCGGGCCGCAGGCATCGAGCTCGGCGTAGACCGTGATGTTGATCCAGGCCGAGCTGCCGGGGCTCAGGTCGCCCAACGAGCAGGTGACGTCCTGACCGCTGTTGGAGCAGCCGGCATCGTCGGCCCGGTAGGTCAGGCCGGTGGGCAGGGTGTCGTTGACCCACACGTTGGCGGCCGTGCCGGTGCCGTTGTTGGTGACGTTCAGGGTCCAATCGAAGGTCGAACCCGCCAGCTGGTCGCCGCTGTCCGGCGTCTTCTCGAGCGTCAGATCCGGGCACTGGATAGCGACGTCGCCGTCGTCGTCGTTGTTACCGGTGGCCGAGGCCGGCTCATTGCCCGCCTCGACGCTAGCCGTGTTCGTCACCCGACCACAGGTGCCAACCTCAGCATGGACCGTGATGTTGATCCACACCGAATCACCCGGTGCCAAGGTGCCAAGCTGGCAATCGACCAACTGGCTCGTGGTCTCACAGGCTCCCTGGCTCGTGCTGTTGGCCTCGTAGACCAAACCCGCAGGCAGCGTATCCGACGCGTTGACACCATGCGCCGTCCCGTTGCCGACGTTGGTCACCTGCAGCGTCCAATCGAAGCTCGTACCGTCATCGACGGTCCCGTTGCCCGGGGTCTTGGCGACCGTGACGTCCGGGCAGTCGATGTACACGCTGCCGGTGTCCGAGTTGTCGCCGATGGCGGCCGACAGCTCGTTGAGCGCCTCAGCCGTACCGGTGTTGGTGATCCGGCCGCAGACACCGATGTCCGCGTGCACCCGCGCCGTCAGGCTGCCGGAGGTGCCGGGGGGCAGCGTCCCGATGTCGCAGGTGATGTTCTGCCCCGTGAACGAGCAGTCCTGGACCGGCGAGACGCTCTCGATGGTCAGCCCGCTGGGGATCGTGTCGTTCAGGTAGACACCGTGCGCGGTGCCGTTGCCCGTGTTGTTGACGTACACGATCCACTCGAAGGATGATCCGTCGTCCACGTTGGCCCCGTCGGGCGTCTTGGTGACCCTCAGGTCAGGGCACTGGATGTAGACCGACCCGGTGTCCGAGTTGTTCCCGGTGACCGAGGCCGGC
The DNA here is from genome assembly GCA_964464425.1 of uncultured Thermoplasmatales archaeon. GTDB lineage: Archaea > Thermoplasmatota > SW-10-69-26 > SW-10-69-26 > SW-10-69-26 > CAYXGD01. The sequence goes on along the minus strand of CAYXGD010000044.1, from coordinate 7,546 downwards.
TCGTTGCCCGCCTCGACGGTGGCAGTGTTGCTGATCGGTCCACAGACGCCGACGTCAGCATGGACCGTGATGTTGATCCACACCGAATCACCCGGCGCGATCGTGCCCAGCTCACAGGTCACGACCTGCCCAGCATCCTCGCAGCTCCCCTGGGTCGTCGCGTTCGCCTCGTAGACCAAACCCGCCGGCAGCGTGTCCGACGCGTTGACACCATGCGCCGTCCCGTTGCCGACGTTGGTCACCCGGAGGGTCCAGTCGAACGAGCTACCGTCGTCGATCTCGGTCCTGCTGTCCGGCGTCTTAGCGACCGTGACGTCCGGGCAGTCGATGTACACGCTGCCGGTGTCCGAGTTGTCGCCGATGGCGGCCGACAGCTCGTTGAGCGCCTCAGCCGTACCGGTGTTGGTGATCCGGCCGCACTCGCCCACGTTGGCGTGGACGGAGATGGTGGCCTCGAACCCACCCCCGGGGGATAGGCTCCCGACGTCGCAGCTCACGGCTTGGCTGGTGACGGTGCAGTTGGCCGAGGGCGAGACGCTCTCGATCGTCAAGGAGCTCGGCACCGTGTCGTTCAGGTAGACACCGTGCGCGGTCCCGTTGCCGCTGTTCGTGACGTTGACCGTCCAATCGAAGGACGAGCCATCATCGACGGTCCCGTTGCCCGGGGTCTTGGTGACCGTCAGATCGGGGCACTGGATGTAGACCGAGCCGGTGTCGGTGTTGAGGGCCACGTCGTCGGTCGGCTCGTTGCTGCTCTCAGCGCTGGCCGTGTTGTCGATGGGGCCGCAGATACCGGCGTCCGCGTGCACGGTGATCGTGGCGCTGAAGGAGGCACCGCCGGACAGACTACCCACCTCACAGCTGACGGTCTGGTTGGTGACCGAGCACGCCTCGGACGGTGAGACGCTCTCGATGGTCAGACCCACCGGGATCGTGTCGTTGAGGTACACGTCGTGGGCCGTCCCGTTGCCGGTGTTGTTGACGTACAACGTCCAGTGGAAGGCCGAGCCGTCGTCGATCTCCGTCTGGTCGGGTGTCTTGTTCACCGCCAGGTCGGGGCACTGGATGTGGACATCCCCGTCGTCCGTGTTGTCGGTCAGGTTGGCGGACGGCTCGTTGGTAGCAGCCGTGGTCACGGTGTTCGTGACCGCCCCGCACGTATCCACGGGAGCGAAGACGGTGACGTTGGCTTCGAACCAGGCGCCGGGGGCAAGGTCCCCAACGTCGCACCCGACCTCCTGGCCGTCGAAGCTGCAGGCCTCAAGGGTGACGGCTTGGATCGTCAGGCTGCTGGGCACGGAGTCGTTGAGCGTGACGTTGTACGCCGTGCCGGTCCCGTGGTTGGTGACGTTGAGGGTCCAGTTGAACGGGCTGCCGTCGTCGATCTCGGTCCCGTCCGGCGTCTTGGCGATCGACAGGTCCGGGCACAGGACACCGATGTAGCCCGTGTCCTCGTCGGTCGTCTGGCCCGGCGGCGAGTCAGGTTCGACCTCTGTGGTGACGTTGCCCGTGTTGGTGATCCGGCCACACTGGCTGGTGGTAGCTTGGACCCTGATCTCCATGAACTCGTCCTCGCCGGGCCCGATCCACGGGAAGACGCACGAGACGAACTGGCCATCTGTGCTACAGGTGGCGTTGGCTGCGGAGGCCGAGACGTCCAAGATGGTGAGCGAGGAGGGGACGGTGTCGTTCACGGTCGCGTTGATCGCTGCCCCGATCTCCTCCTCATCGAACGGGTTGGGATCGCTGTTGATGATCGTGAGGTTCCAGGCGAAGGGGTCCGACGCGTTCACCGTGCCCCCATCGGGGGTCTTGACGATCTCGATGTTGGGGTTGGCCTTGGGCTCGACGCAGTTCCCCAGGTCGCCCAGGGCGAAGTCCTTGAGCGTCGCGGTCAGCTCTTGGCTGCTACGGGTCTCGGCCAGGAACGAGGTGAAGCACACGTCCCCGCCGAAGAACTCGCCGAGGTCGATCCCTGCCTCGAAGAAGGCGCCCGGCTGGAAGGTGCCGGTGCTCCCGACCTTCGGGTCGTACGGCCAGGGGGAGCTGGTCTCCTCGAGGTTGACGCGGGCGCAGGCCGTGTCCCCCGCGGTGGCCTCGAGACACGTCGCGCCGGTGGTGATGAGGACAACGTTGTCGCCGCCGGAGGCGTTGGCGGGGTCCCACTTCCAGACATTGATGGTGTCGACGACGCCGCCGTTGGTGAACTCGCTGACGACGAAGATGTCGCCCACGGTGTGGTTCCCGGTGAAGTTGCCGTCGGGGGACAGGCCGATCTCTTCCTGGAGGAACCAGAAGCCGACGCCCGAGTCGCCGTTCCGAGCGAAGCGGTCGGCACCGAAGTAGAGGTAGGTCCCGGTCTCATCGGTGTAGAGCGCACCGAACGCATCGGTGATCTCGTTCTTGTCGGGTGATGAGCCGGCCGTCCAGCGCCACTCGGAGATATCGTTGATATCCTTGGAACCGCCGCCGGTGAAGTAGGTCGTGTCGTTGTCAGGGGCCTCCTCGGAGGCGCCGATGAACAGGGTCTCCCCAGCACTGGAGGTGTTCGCATAGACGTCCTCCCAGTCGTCGACGGGTCCGCCGTTGAGGGCGTCGCCATCAAGCTGGAACAGCCCCGTGTCGTGCACGGCGAACGCGCCAGGGGTCATCGGCAGGAGGAGAGCGGTGATGAGGGTGAGCGTCACGAAGAAGAGGGAGCGGGAGCCGAGCATGCCGGGGTCAGGGCATCCAACGCCACGCCGTGGCGATCCGGGCGGCGATGACGGCGATCGGGGGTCCATACGGACGGTCGCGCGCCAGCTTGGGATCGGGTGGAAGCATCAGGGTTCGGCATCTGCGGTGTCCCCCATTCGCAGGCAGGCTCCCTCACAGACGTAGATAGATATTGTCACGAGTCCAAAGTTTGGGACTTTCGCCGTCTTATCGACGGACCCTTCGCCAGGGGTCTTGGACGCATCGACGCCAGAAGAGCCGAAGATGCGCGCCACAGACCGTCCCCAGATCCGCAGAAGGTCGAGCGCGGTGACGGGTCGGCGCCGGGCAACCTTGAACAGCCCGGGTTCCCCTGTCACGGCCGGTCCCCATGCAGATCGCCATCAGCGGCTCCACTGGGCTCGTCGGTCGCGCGCTCGTCTCCCATCTGGAGGATGCCGGCCACGAGATCACCCGTCTGGTCCGGCCCGGCACGCCCGAGAGCGCCGATGGGATCCCCTGGGACCCGGCCACCGGCGAGCTAGACGCGGGCCGGCTGGAAGGCTACGATACCGTGGTGCACCTGGCCGGCGAACCCATCGATCAGCGGTGGACCAAGACGACCAAGCAGCGGATCCTGGACAGCCGCGTCCAGGGCACCGAGCTGATCGCTACCACCTTGGCCAAGCTCGACGATCCCCCCGACGTGCTCGTCTCGGCCTCGGCGGTCGGCTACTACGGGGACCGTGGGGACACGTGGCTCGAGGAGGACGCCGGACCGGGGGACCTGTTCATCTCCGAGGTGTGCCAGCGTTGGGAAGCCGCCGCCCGGCCCGCCGCCGAGAACGGGGTGCGCGTGGTCAACCTGCGCACCGGGATCGTGCTCTCCGACGAGGGCGGGGCCCTTGCCCGCATGTTGCCGTTCTTCAAGGCCGGGCTCGGTGGCCACCTCGGCAGCGGGGACCAGTACGTCCCCTGGATCACCCGCGAGGACATGGTCCGGACCATCGAGCACCTGATCGACACCGACGATGTGGAAGGCCCGGTCAACGTGTGCACCCCCGAACCCGCCACCAACAAGGCGCTGACCAAGGCCCTCGGCAAGGCCATAGGCCGGCCGACGATCCTGTGGGTGCCGAGCTTCGGGGTACGGCTCATGTACGGGCAGATGGGGGAGGAGCTGCTGCTGGCCAGCGATCGGACCCGGCCAGCCAAGCTGGAGGAGAGCGGGTACACCTGGGAACACACCGACCTGGAGGACGCCCTCTCGCGCGTCCTCGGTCGGGACTAGCTGAGCTGGTCCCTGGGCCGGAGCTCGCTCGAGGAGCCAGACCGACGGTAGGTCACGAGGACCGCGACCAACCGCCCAGCCCGCTCCGGCCTTGCTTGTCGCCGTTCGAGCCTCGCGTCTCGGAGGTGGCCCGGTCGCCGACGTACCACAGGGTCCCGCCGGCGGCGATCGCGGTGAGGCCCAGGCCAGCCAGGAAGGGGGCAGAGGCCTTGAGCGGTGCCGTCCCGTCGACCGACGGGTGATCGGCCGCCGCGCTCGCGGTCGTCTCCATGGCTGGCTCCCCTTCGGCGGGAAGCTGCCAGACGGCACCGGCGGTCACGAGGCCGATCGCGCCGATGGCCACCAGGATCGACCCTGTGGCCTTGCGGCGGAACCCGATCTCACGGTCGCTTCGCTCAACCATCGTCACACACCTCATCTAGGTCCTGGATGCTCCAGGACCCCCACACGACCCCCTTGTGGGCGAAGACACTTGAAGAGTTTGGCCCACCGGTCGAAGAGAACGGCAGACGGCCCGATGGTCAGTCGACGGTGAGCGCGTCGGAGGGATCGAAGGCATCGTCGTCGCGCAGCCACTGGATGTTGTCGAGACCCACCTCGCAGGACTCGCGGACCTCGACGGCCTCGTCGTTCTCCAGCGACCACTCGAGCAGGTCGATGACCCGATCGTCGTCGATGTTCCCCAGGGCTTCGGCGGCCTCGTGGCGCACCATGGGGTGCTCGTCCCCCTTGAGGCTCTGGGCCAGGTCGTCGATGGCGTACGGGTCGGCGATCTGCCCGAGGATGTAGGCGGCCTCGTGGCGCAGCAGGCTGGAGCCTGGCTCGAGCATGGCCCGCCCGATGACGTCGAGCGCCTCCTCCGTCCGGATCGCGCGAAGAGCGAACAGCGCCTGCATGCGCTTGAACATCCGTTCGTCCTCGTCGAGCACGATCTCCTCCAACCGAGGGATCTCGTCCTCGTCGGCGGGCGGGGCAGGGTCTCGCGTGTCCCACTCGACATCGCCGCCGTGGGACGGGTAACCGGCCATCGTCATGGTGGGCCCCATGGAAGGCGCGGTCTTGAACCTTACCGAGCGCCACCAGGGCTTTGGGGCGTGGACCCGTTGGCCCCTTCGATGGGCAAGGTGGATGTCGGCGAGCACGCCCCCGGTTTCGAGCTGCCCGACCACGAGGGCAAGACGCGCTCCCTCGACGAGTTCCTGGGTCAGCCCTTGATCCTCTACTTCTACCCGGGCGATTTCACACCGTTCTGCACCCGGGAAGCCCGCCAGTTCCAGGAGGCCATGGCCGACCTGGAGGACATCGGCGCTCTGGTGGTCGGGATCAGCGACGACCCGCCGGCCAAGCATGCCGAGTTCCGGGAGGCCTACGATCTGACGTTCCCGCTGCTCTCCGACGAGACGCGGGAGGTGATCGAGACCTACGGGTGCGACGGCCTGCTGGGCACGAGCCGGGTCACCTTCCTGCTGGACGCCGACGGCCGCGTCGTTGAACGGATCACCGGCTTGCTGCCCGGGACCCACATCCGCAAGGCCCTGGACGCTTCGAAGGGAACCTGATGTGCCAGGCTGCAAGGGAGGACTGATATGCTCGAGCGCATGATGGACAGGATGAGGAACCTGGTGATGATGCGCGGCCTGGACCCCGAGGTGCCCGTCCTGGATCAGGACGAGCTCACCGACGTGATCGCGAGCGACGACCAGGTCGTGGTCCTCTTCTACGCCGACTGGTGCGGCTTCTGCGCCCGGTTCATGGGGCCTTGGCAGGAGACGCACGCCCAGCTCCCCGGCACGGTGGTCGCCGCGAACATCTCGTCGAACAGCGACCCGAGGTGGGATGCCTTCCAGGTCGAGGCGGTCCCGACGTTGATCGCGTTCCAGGAGGGCCAGCCGATCGCCCGAGCTGACGCGGCGCCCGGCCGGGGCCTTGGCCGGGAGCACGTCGAGGCGATGGCCGAGGCCCTTGCGGGCTGACCTCGGCGATGTGACGCTCAGCCACCGAGCTGACGGGGCCTTGGGCCCACCGCCCCCGTCGCACAGAGCCCCCAGCCGAACGCTTATAGACAAGGGCCCGGCGAGGTTAGGGACACCCAGACGGGGGGCCCCGCTGCAAGGCCCACCACGTTCGCCGATCTCCGCCGTTAGGCGGCTCGCCTTCGCGGGAGCCCCTCCGCCTGGTCTTCCTTCCTGCGATCCACCCTGGATGTGATGAGCGGAGCACTTTCTTCGAACCTCGTTGGGGAACGCCTATATTCTGTGACGTTCGTTTCACACTCAAGCGAGTCAGGTGACGTTGATGCGCCCTGGCTTGCTATGTATGTGAGGTGAAGCACACATGGCAGAGACCGTGTCCGTCGCCGAGACCCAGTACGGGACCGCTATGCAACCGACCCTCGACTGCCCAGCGTGCGGGGCAGACGACTTCGACTGCGAGGCGTGCCTCCACCAGCACCTGATCTCCAAGCACGGCGTACGGTACAGCCAGGTCTTCGGCCTCACCCCTGGCGAGTGGTCGCAACCGTGCCCGTCGTCCAACGCGGGCTCCGTGCTCGGCCTGTAGACGCGCCCGCCACCCTCTCCTCACCCCAACACCCCTGGGGCCCGGGCGATCCCCGTGCCCCAGCGGGTGTCCCTTGCGACCGTCCCCCACGAAGCCTTCTTTGGCCTGGCCCACCATAGACCAGGTACCATGGCGCCGGAGACCTCCCAGCAGATCGCGACGCGTGACTTCGAGGCGGGGGACGCCGAGGATGTCCACCAGATGATCCAGGAGCTGGCCACCGCACGAGGCCGGTTCGAGAGCCACCTTGTCCTCCGCGGGGACTTCGCCGGGCACTTCCCTGCCTACGTCAACGCGGTGACCAAGGGGGGCGCCGGCATCGTCCGCCTCGCCGAGGTCGACGACGAGCTGGCCGGCGTGGCCATCGCGGTGGAGAGCCAACGTGACCCCTGGCTGCCCGCCCAACGGTCGGCCGAGCTCCGCGCCATCTACGTCGCCCCCGACCACCGCCAGGAGGGCGTCGCCACCGCGCTGATCGAGGACGTGGCCGGCTGGGCCAGGGACCGAGGGCTGGACAACGTCAGCGTCCACACGTTCGCCGACCACCCCGAGGAAGCCGAGGCGCTCAAGGCCGTCGGGTTCCAGGAGTACCGCGTGCAGCTCGAGCTGCCGCTGGACGGGTGAGGCGACCCCCGTGATCCGGCGCTCCTTCATCTTCCTCAGCGGGGTCGGGCAGAAGACCGAGACCCAGCTCTGGCGCAGCGGGATCACCGACTGGGAGAGCTACCACCAAGCCGACACCGACCAGCTCCCCCAGCGGATCCAGCGCCACCGCGGCATGCACACCACCCACCTGGAGCGTGCCGAGGAGGCCCTGCGACAGGGCAGCACGGAGCCGTTCGCCGACTGGTTGCCGCCCAACCAGGCCTGGCGGCTGTTGGAGGAAGCTGGCGATCGGACGCTCTACCTCGACATCGAGACGACGGGCCTCTCCTACGACCAGGGCGGGCGGACGACCGTCGTCGGCGGGCACATGCCGGCCACGGGCACCGAGCTGCTGGT
>CAYXGD010000043.1:0-13973 GCA_964464425.1 uncultured Thermoplasmatales archaeon | reverse complement strand
AGCTTCCAGGCGATCCAGTTCAAGCTGGCCGACATGGCCACCGAGCTCGACGCCGCCCGGCTGCTGCTCTGGCGCGCCGCCGATCTGGTGGACAAGGGCCAGCCGTTCAAGAAGCAAGCCAGCATGGGCAAGCTCTACGCCAGCGAGGCTGCCATGCGGGCCTGTCGGCAGGCCATCCAGATCCTCGGCGGGAACGGCTACACCACAGATTACCCGGTCGAGCGTTTCTTCCGGGACGTGAAGCTCTGTGAGATCGGCGAAGGGACCAGCGAGGTCCAGCGCATGGTGATCGCTCGAGAGCTCGGTCTACCCCGGCCCGGGTGACCGTTCCCGGGGCCTGTGGACCGCGTACGCCTACCGTGGGGTTCTTAAGGGGGATGGTGGAGAACTGCACCCCAGCTGTGGCTATCACAGCAAGCGGGAACCCCCATGGACGAGCCCTTCGGCGAACCGGCCCCTGAACCCTCCCCGATCCAGCAGGCGTGGAGCATCGCCACCGCTCCCCTGCACCCCATCGAGGAACCGGCCCGTGAGCGCGAGGCCCGGTTCACGGCGGCTGTCGCCACGGTCATGCTGGCCCTGGGTGTCATCGCCACCGTCAGCACCTTGCTCCCGGGGCAGGGGAGCTGGACCGCCGGCGGCCAGACCATGGCGTTGAGCCTCATGGGAGGCGCGACCCTGGCCATCCTGGCCGCCTACATCCTCTCCCGGACATCCCACTACACATGGGGGGCCTTCCTGCTCGTGTCGGTCACGTGGCTGGCCACCATCCTGACCAACCTGGCCGGTACCGGGGTCGAGACGGCCATCGGTCTCGTCTACCTGGCCCTCCCGATCCTTCTCTCCAGCCTCCTGCTGCCCACCATGGTCACGCTGACCGTTGCTGCCAGCTTGATGGTCCAGACGTTCATCCTGCCATCGGCGACCCAGGCTCCGGGAGCCCGGCAAGAGCTCCTGACCTTCCTGTTCATCTTCACCCTCTTGGCCGTGGCCGTCCACCGGCTCCGCGAGCGCGACCTCCAGCAGCTCGACGAGCAAGCCCGTAACCTCCGGGAGAGCCGGGAACGGGTCCGCCAGTTGTTCAGCGCGTCCTTCGAGGCGATCATCGTCCACGACGGGACCGAGGTGGTCGACGCCAACCCGATGGTCACCCAGTTGTTCGGGATCCAGGCCGAGGAGGCCCAGGGCCTGGACCTCGCTCGGCTCCTCGCCCTGGACGAGGACGACGACCGATGGGAACGCATCACCCAGGAGAGCTCAGGAGCGTTCGAGCTCGCCGGCCGCCGAGCCGACGGAGCGACCTTCCCGATGGAGGCCAGATCCCGGGACATCGAGTACCGGGGTCAGGATCTCCGGGTCACGGTGCTCCGGGACATCACCGAACGCAAGGACAGCGAGCACCACCAGGCTCGACGGGCCGAGGCCGAAGCCCGCCGGGCGGAACTCGAGCAACTGGTCTGGCTAACCTCCCACGCCTTGAGAAGCCCCGTCCGGACGGTCCGGAGCTTCACCCAGCTCCTCACCCGGCACCTGGGCGAGGACCTCGACGACCAGACCGAGGAGTACGTCGACTTCCTGCAGGCCGGCACCAACCAACTGGACTGCCTGCTCCACGACCTGCGTACCTTCGCCGAGGTGATCACCCGGGAGACCGTCCACCGACCGACCCCGCTAGGGGCCGTCGCCCGCGGTGCCCTGGACGACGTCCTCTCGGAGGAGGAACGCAGCGATGTGGAGGTCCGCATCGATCCTCTCCCGACGGTCGTCGGGGACAGCGTCCAGCTGCACCATCTCTTCACGCACCTCTTCGAGAACGCGATCTACGCTCAAGAGGACGAGGAGTGGCCCAGGCTCCACGTCAGCAGCGCCCCGCAGGGGAGCCGTTGGCGCATCGAGGTCCGCGATGCTGGACCTGGCGTCGATCCTGAGCATCGCGAGCGCGTGTTCGAGATCTTCCAGCGCCTCGACCAGGGTCAGGACCCCGATCGGACGGGGGTCGGCCTGGCGCTGTGCCAGCGCATCGTCGAGCAGCACGGCGGCGACATCTGGATGACCGATGGCATGGACGGTGCCCATGGCAAAGGCACCGCTGTCGTGTTCACGTTGCCGCGGGCCCAAGAGGGGGCGAGCCTCCCCGGGGAAGCGACCGACCTAGCTCAGGCTTGAGGGGACCTGGAGGCGGCGGCGCTGACAGGCGGCGTTGATCACGTTGATCAGGAGCTGGGCCCGGGTCAGCGGGCCGACACCACCGGGGACCGGTGTGATCCGGCTGGCGATCGGCTCAACCTCGTCGAAGGCGACGTCGCCGACGAGCTCGCCGTCGACCCGGTTGATGCCGACGTCGATGACGGTGGCGCCCTCCTTGACCATGTCCGCGGTGATCATCCCGGCCCGCCCGACGGCGGCCACGAGGATGTCGGCCTGCCGGGTCTGCTCGGCCAGGGCCTGGGTCCGTGAATGGCAGACCGTCACCGTCGCGCTGATCTCACGCTGGAGGAACAGCAGGGCCATGGGCTTGCCCACGATGGTCGATCGGCCGACGATCACGGCGTGGGCGCCCTCGGTCTCAACCTCGTACCGATCGAGCAACCGCAGGATCCCGGTCGGCGTCGCCGGGGTGAGCCCAGCGCGGTCGGCCACCAGGCGACCCAGGTTGATCGGATGGAACCCATCGGCGTCCTTGCTGGGATCCACGGCCTCGAGGACCGTGGTCTCGTCGATGTGGTCGGGCAGGGGGAGCTGGACGAGGATACCATCGCAGGTCGTGTCCTGGTTCAGGCTCTCGACGAGATCGATGAGCTCAGCCTCGTGCGTGTCGGCCGGTAGCTCGTGCAGCCGGCTGTCGATACCGACCTCCTGGCAATCCCGGCGCTTCATCTTCACGTAGACCTTGCTGGCCTCGTTCTCGCCGACCAGGATCGCATCCAACCGGGGTCGGACGTCGTGCGCGTCGGCCAGCTCGGCGACCGCCTGGCCCACCTCGTCGCGCATGGCCTTGGCCGTCGCTCTACCGTCGAGGATCGTGCTCACGATGATCGCCCCCCTCGGCGCCGTGGCGGGCCCTGATGCTCGTCACCCTCATCCTCGCGCTCAGCTTGCTCGCGCCGCCAATCGGTTCGCTCGGTGAAGATCCGGACGATCTCCCGTGCCTCGGCGCCCCCGCGGTGGCGAAGGATGGTGTCCTTGGTCTTGATCGCCTTGATCCTCACAGGCTGGTTGTGGATCGTCAGCTCGTCACCAAGGTAGAATGTCTCCTCGGGGACCACGGTGATCTCGTCGGCGTGGGTGATGTGGCCCTTGTTGACCGACACATCGAGCGTGATGGTCTCGAAGTTCTTGCACCAGAGGGTCTTGACGTCCTCGGCTGGTGCGGTCTCGACCCGCCGGTCGTCCCCGACCTCGATGGCTGTCACCAGGAGCCGTTGGCCGGCACCGTACAGCTCGTCGTCGACGCGGACCCGTTGCCCGGCGGGGATCGTGATGGTGGCTGGTTCGCTCTCGGCACCATCGCTGATCACGCAGCGCACCTCGAGGTCCTTGGGTTCCTCGATGACATCCTTGAACACCCGGCCACAGTCCTGGCACTCCAGGGTGGCGTGGGTCGAGGCCGCCTCGGGGTTCTGCTCGTGGAGGATCTCGACATCCTCCGAGAAGCACTCCGGGCAAGCCGGCCAGCGCGGGCCGCTCATCGAACAGGCCACCTTCCCTTCAGGTATAAAAGCCACCCCCTCCCAAAGCCCTATCAACGACGTCAGGCTAAGGCCACCTGATGGTCCTGGGCCTCGGCACGTGGGAGCTCATGCTGGTGGGGTTCGCCCTGCTGCTCTTCTTCGGTCCAGAGCACCTACCCAAAGCCATGCGGACCCTAGGCCGGATGCAGGCCAGGGTCCAGAACACGCTCAAGGACCTCGAGGACACCATCGAGAAGGAGCAGCGCGGTCCCGTGGAGTACCCCCAGCTTCCGGCAAGCGAGTCCGGGGAGATCCCAGAGGACCGTGAATGACGCAGGTCAGCGGTAGGTCGAGTACCGGCCGAGCAGCCGCATGAGATCGTCGCGGGTGCCCCCCTCGATCAGGCCCTCCTCGTCGCACTTCTCGCGCACGTAGTCCCGGGCGTTCTCGATCCCTTGCCGGGAGCCACGAGCCACGATCTGCTGGAGGAGCGCCTGCTGGTGGTCCTCGTCGATGGGGTCGTCGTTGAGGATCTGCTCGGCATCGTAGCGGAAGTGAGCCTCGCGGCTCATATCGAGCATCTTGTTCGACGGTTGCCTGCCGCCGCCTTTGTTGTGGCGATGCCGACGTGCCATCGGGCCCGCTTATCCATTTCTCATATATAGGCCTGAGGGCATCCGGCGGCGATGCCATCGTCCGCCGAGCCGACCGAAGGCACCGAACCTGAGCCCATCCAGGCCGTCGAGCTCACCAAGGACGAGTACGCCCGCCTGGCCGACCAGCGGACCTTCGTGCTCCCCGTCGGGATCCTCGAGGAGCACGGGCCCCACATGCCCCTCGGGACCGATGGGTTCCAGGTCGAGGCGGTCGTCCACGAGGCCGCCGCAGCCACCGGCAGCGTGGTCCTCCCCACCCTGTGGTACGGCAACTGCGTCAGCACCCGTGGCTTCCCCGGTTCGATCTCGATCAGCTTCGACACGTTGCGCGCCATCACCAGCGACATCCTCGACGAGCTGGCCCGCCACGGCGTCGAGAGCCTGGCCATCGTCTCAGGGCACGCCGGCGGCGGCCACATGCGCGCCCTCAAGCTGGCCGTCCGCGAGAAGCTCGACGACGGCCTCGACATGACCGTGGCGTTGCTCTCAGAATGGGACCTGCTGTTCGCCCTCGACGAGGACGAGCTCGATGAGGTCGAGATCCCCGTCGGCGACGGGCATGCTGGCACCATGGAGACCGCCCGGATGCTCTACTACCGTCCCGAGCTGGTCAAGCAGCCCCCATCGGCCCACGTCGTCGAGGAGGTGCCGCACGTCATCCCCAAGGATCCCTCGAGCATCTGGCCCGACGGCTACGGCGGGGACCCCAGCGTGGCCAGCGACAAGCTCGGGAAGGCCCTCCACGACCGCGCGGTGGCAGGGCTGACCGAGCTGTTCGAGGAGATCTCGCCCTGAGCCTGGGCCCGGGATCGCCCGGGTGTCAGCTCAGGCCTTACCGACGACGACCCAGTCGCCATGGTAGCGGACCGCCCGGACCTGGTCCCCCATGGCGACCTCGCGGGGAAGCCTGACCTCGACGGTCTTGTAGGTCTCGGGATCGAGGACCTGGCCTTCGCCAGCTTCTGCGTAGACGACGTCAAGGATCTCCGGCTCCAGGACGCGAGCCCGATCGAGCTCGCGGGCCTCGAGCATCCGCTTGTCGCCGTCCGGCACGGTGAACGTCAGCATCCGGTTGCCCTTGCGGCCCTGGACGCGGAGCACCTCCTCACCCAAGCCGAGGATCGCGCCCGGGGTGGCCTCGGGGATCTTGACCGCGATGGTCAACCGGTTGACATCCTGGCCGTCCCGGCGCCCGACCGTCGAGATCGTCTCGGTCGTCCTGGCCCCGTAACGGTCCACGATCCGGCGGACCACCCCCCGTGCCACGTTCATCGTCCCGAAGTAGTAGTCGTACCCGCCGTGCATGGCTTCGACCTTGAGCAGGTAGGACTGCCCGCCGGCCATGCCACCCAAGCGCCGCACCTCGTCCTCGATGATCTGCGCGATATCGGCTGCGTGGTCGTCCTGGACGTCCTGGGGGCCCTCCTGGCGGAGCTGGACGATGGCCTCGAAGTAGCCGCCATGCCGTCGCGAGCACGCCGGGCAAGAGGCGCCGCGGACGCGCACCTCCACGGTCTGGTCAGCTTCCACGGGTACGGTCTTGTAGGTGCCCTCGAGGTGCACGTCGATGGTGTAGTGATCCTCGGTGCGTTCGTGGACCCGGATCCCGAGGGCCAGATCCTCGAGGGCACCGGGGACCTTGAGCGAGCCGATGGCCGCCTTCTCGACCTCCTCCTGCAGCGAGGGTGGTTCCTTCCACTGATCCTTGACCGGCATGGCGCCGCAGTGCCGGCACACCTGGACGATGACCGGTTGACCGGGACCCCGGACCACGTCGATCTCCTCACGCAGGCAGTCAGCGCACTCCCCGTCGGCCACGGGATCGGGACCGCCGCAGGTGATGCAGAAGGCGTCGGTCGTCGGTGGGTCCGCTGAGCGCTGCTGGTCGGGCATGGACGGGGTTCACCGCATCCTGGCGACTTGGGCATGGGGCACGTCATCGAGCTGGATGACGTTGTCCCCGTTGACCAGGCCGAGGTCCCGAGCCAGGGCCACGCACCGCTCGCCCATCAGGTTGGCCACCGTGCACTCCGACAGCATGGATCGCAGCTCCCCGGCGCTGGCGACCTCGGTCCCGTAGAACTGCTCCGTGATGTGCACCTCGACCTTCCCACGCTTCACGCAGCGGCCGATCAGCTCCTCATCGGTGACCGCCAGCAGCGTATCGCGCTGGAACTCGTAGACCCTGAACCGGAACACGCTCTCTGATGGAGGGCGTCGGCATAAAAAAGGTTCCCTGGCAGGGCCCGGCACGCCCCCGGGCACCGCTCACCCCAAGGCCCGGGAACGTCAACGTTTAAGGGCCTTGTGGTGGACAACGCGGCGTGGACCGTCGGCCGCTCCAGCTCCTGGCCGCCCTGATCCTCCTGGTCTCCGTGCTGGGGTTGTCCACGGCCCTGGTCGACGAGGTCCGGGAGGAGATGCTGGCCGCCCAACAGGCAAGCCAGGACGTCACCTTCACACCACCCGACCAACGGTCCCCGGGCCTGCCGATCTCCGAGTTCACCCTGCTGGACCCCGCCCCGGCCAGGCTCGGGGACCTCGACCGAGCGGGGAACGTCCTCCACCTCAACGAGCAGGCCCTGGTGACCCTGCAGCCTGGCGGCCGCATCCAGATCTCACCGATCGAGCTCGAGGGCCCCTCCAAGGTCGAGCTGCCCAGCGGTGGGACCTACCAGGGCAACCAGCTGACCTGCCCCGACGGTTGCCTGATCGACACCCAACAAGGACGGTTGACCGCCCCCCCGAACGCGACCCTGATCCTCCCGGGGGCCACCAAGCTACCCATCGACCGGGGCGAGGTCGGCCCACGGTCGGCTTTCGATCTCCCCGGCGGCACCCGGGTGGTCCTCTCGACCATCACGATGTCGGCCCGCACCCCGCTCCCGCTGGGGCCTGGCACCACCATCGTCCTCCCCAACCCACCCGCTGGGTCCAACCAGGACCTCAGCGGGACCCAGTACCAGCTCCCTGCCGGCACCATCGTCCGGGGCAAGTTGGCCGACGATCGCGCCGCCCAACGTCTGCTCGATCAGAGCCGCCAGGGGCCAGCCGACCCGACACGCCTGCCACCACCCGCGGCACCCCAGAAGCCGACGATCGAGGTCACCGAGGTCCCCGACGCGATCAGGAAAGGCACCGTCTTCACCGTCGCCGGCCACGTCCTCGGTCCCGACGGCGAACCATCGGTCGACCACCCGGTGACCATCTACGCGAACGCTACCAAGCAAGCCCCCGGGTTCGAGATCCAGCTCGGCAACATCAGGACCCAGGACGACGGCAGCTTCGAAGCCCCTGCCCGGATCAACCAGAGCCGCCCCACCCAGCCCTACCACATCGTCGCCAAGGCAGAACCCCGGCTGGACCAGGACCCACCGTTGCTGGAGGCCTGGAGCGACCCCGTCGTCGAGGTCACCGGCAGCCCGACCATCGACCTCGACCTCCCGGCCACCGAGGGCGCCCAGGTCCCCATCCCGTTGCGTGCCACCCTCACCGACGAGTTCGGCGCACCGGTCCCCGGTCAACGCGTGGTGTTCCGGGCCGAGGAGAGCAGCCTTCCACCCCTCTCGGCCATCACCGACCGGACCGGCGAAGCTGTGGTCATCCTCGAGGCCGGGTTCCCCTTCCCGGGCACCTGGAACGTCTCGGCGACCTTCGAGGGGACCCAGCACCTCGACCCCGCCAGCACCTGGGCGACCATCGACATCATCGATGCCCGGATCAAGACGGAGCCCACGGTCGTGATCCCGAGAGGTGAGACCGGGACGCTGAACGGGGAGGTCCGGCTGGAGGGCGAGCCGGGCCGCCACGTGCAGATCGTCGGCACGTACGCGGACCAACGCGTCAACGCCACCACCGACCAGCAAGGCAGCTTCCAGCTCCATCTTCCGGTCCCCCCGGACCTCAGCGTGGGCAACCACACCCTCGAGCTCGAGACCCAGGGGGTCACCGCCTCCCGGACCGTCGTCGTCACCGTCACGGGCCAGACCCGCCTGACCGCTCAACCCCCGACGGTGGCCCCCCTGGGCGGGACCCTGCCCCTCCGGGTGACCGCCACCGACGAGCTGGGGACGCCCCTGACCTCCCTCGAGGTCATCGCCCGGCCACCGGGCGGCGCCGAGGCCCGCGCCCTGACCGACGAGCAAGGCCGGACCATCGTCCCGGTCTCACTGGCCTCCATCGGCCACTGGAACCTGACGCTGCGCAGCCCAGGCGACCGTGGCCACTCGGACACACGCACCCAGATCCCCATGCACGTGGGCCCCCTCCAGATCCAAGGTGCCCCACGCCTCTCCCCGGGCCAAGCGACCAACGCCAGCCTCCGCCTGACCGTCGATGACCGTCCGCTTGCCAGCGAGCCGGTGGTCCTCCAGCTCGCCGGCACCGATACCGGCGGCGCCACCGACCAGCAAGGCCGGATCGACCTGCCGATCGCGCTGCCCGCCGACGCCCAGCCCGGGATCCGGGAAGCCAGGCTCGACCTCCCCCGGTACGGCATCGGTCAGACCCTACCGGTCAAGGTCCTCCAAGCCCCTCAGCTCGAGCTCGACGTGCAGAGAAGCGGCGAGACCGGCGATCCCATCGTCCTGGAGATCACCGCGCTCGGCCCCGACGGGACGCTGAGCGGCATCCCGTTGACCATCCGGGCCACCGGCGCCGTCACCGCCACCCACCAGGCCACCACCGGGCCCGACGGCACCACGACCGTGACCATCGACCGGCCCCGAGGCGCCGACGGGCTCACCGTCGTCAGCGTCCAGGCCGAGGAGACGGACACGACAGCCACGGCCGCCAAGGTCGCTTCGGTCCAGGTCACCCCGGCCCCGCTCCCATGGGGCTGGCTGGCCGGGATCGTAGCAGCGGGCCTGGCGGCGTTCGTCGTGTGGCGTTACCGCCAGGACAAGGGCGAGGCCAAGGAACCCGCCCCCGTGGGCCCGGCCCTCAACCTGTCCTTGGGCCCTCAGGGCGACGGGTTCCCCCCGGTCTGGCACCCCCAGGAGCCCACCCAGCTCACGGTCCAGCTCAGCACCCGGGCAGGCCATCCCATCGCCGGTGCCAGCGTCCGGATCCAAGGTCCCCACGGCTCGGCTACCGTGCAGCTCGACGAGGATGGTCGGGCGACCCTCCCGGTCCCCCCCACCGACGGCGATCTGATGAGCTTCCACGCCAGCTTCCAGGGCCAGGACGTCCACCCTCCGACCGAGACCAGCTTGGACGTCCGGCTGGTCGACTACCGCGAGGAGATCGACCGCGAGTACCGGGACCTCCAAGAGGCAGCCGCGCACCAGGGCCGGTGCGGCACCGACGCCACGCCGTGGGAGCTGGCCCGGGCCTACCGCCAGCCCGAGGCCGCCCGGCTGGTCCGCATCTTCGAGCGGGCCGGCTACTCCCCCGCTCCCGTCGATCGATCGGATTACGAGGCCTTCATGAAGGCCAAACGGGCTCTCCGGGGGGATGGCTTCGACGCGGACAGCTGAGGGCGCGACCCCGGCGGTCCCAGGCCTGGCGCTCCGCTTCACGCTGGGCGCGATCACGATCCTGGGCTACCTGGCCGTCCGCGGTTCCCTGGACCCTGCCCCTCTCGTGGCCGCCCGCTTCGGGGTGGGCATCACGCTGTTCGCCCTGCTCGTCGACGTCGGCCGCTCCCTGGCAGGCGCAGCCGCCCCGGTCCAGACCGACGCCAGGCCCCATCGCCAGGAAGCCCAGCCGCTGGTCGACGACGCCTACCGGAACGTCCACCAGGCCCTGGCCCGTTTCCTGCACGACGGTCGCTGGTCCAACCGGTACGAGACCTACCTCCGGGAAGCCATGGACCTCAGGGGCGTCCCTGAAGCCACGCAGGAGGACGCCCTCAGGCAGGCCAGGCAGACGGCCACCGGGCCGCCCTACGGCCACCGGCCGCTCAGCATGGCGCTGATCTCCGGCCTGGTCGCCGTGACCGGCCTCACCGCCGTGATCGGCGTGCTGCTCGGTAACCTCAGCGACGTGGCCCTCCAGGGACCCTTGACCCTCGTCGCCGGCCTGGGCATCTACACACTCCAGCTACGCCCCATGCGGACCGGCCACCGGTGGGTCACCGGCGGCATCGGCCTGCTGGGCGCTGGCCTGGCCGGGCTCGGCACCGCCCAGATGGCCGCCGGGAGCCAAGGCCCCTGGGGGTTGCTCTACCTCGGCGCCGGCGCCCTGGCCCTGGGGACCGTCGGCATCGTGGTCCTCAGCGACTTCACCCCGCCGGCGTGGCGCCAGGTCCGCCAGGAGCTCGAGGGCGAGCTTGTGACCTTGCGACGGGCTTTTCTGGCTGTCCTCCTTGCCGGGCTCGTGCTCTTCCCGTTCCAACCCCTGCTCGAGGCCCTGTTCCAGGCCCTCGGCTGGCCCCTGGGCACCCCCTACCGCATGGCGGTGATCGGGTACGCCACAGCCGCCGCCTTCCTGGCCCTCGAGCTGGCCAGCGCCTGGTACGCGCTGGCCCGAGGCGACAGCCAAGCCCGCGCCCAGCGCCGGGCCCGTGTCCAAGCCAACGAGCACCTCCTTTCCCTCCTCGACGCGCGGACCGGTCCTGCAGCTACCCAAGGAGGCCGACCATGAGCACCATCGCACAGAAGTGCAAGGAGATCCAGGAGAGCGTCAGCGCCATCTACGTCGGCAACCCCGACCTTGTCGAGAAGCTCCTGGCCGCAGCCCTGGCCAACGGCCACGTCCTCTTCGAGGACTACCCAGGCCTGGGCAAGACCCTGCTGGTCAAGGTCTTCTCCCGGACCATCGGCGCCGGGTTCAAGCGCATCCAGTTCACGCCCGACATCCTACCGGCTGACATCATCGGCACGAACGTCTACAGCCCGAAGACCGGCGAGTTCACCCTCACCAAAGGCCCCGTCTTCACCAACGTCCTCCTCGCTGACGAGATCAACCGATCGCCCCCCAAGACCCAATCGGCCTTGCTCGAAGCCATGGAGGAGCGCCAGGTCACCATCGAGGGCAAGACCATGACGATCCCTACGCCCTTCTTCGTGCTGGCTACCCAGAACCCGATCGAGCAGGAGGGCACCTACCCCCTGCCCGAGGCCCAGATGGACCGCTTCCTGCTCCGCCTCCACACCGGCTACCCCGAGTCCCTCGAGGAGGAGCGCGAGATCATGCACCGGCGGATCAACTGGGCCAAAGACGACCCCAG
Source organism: uncultured Thermoplasmatales archaeon (assembly GCA_964464425.1). Lineage (GTDB taxonomy): Archaea > Thermoplasmatota > SW-10-69-26 > SW-10-69-26 > SW-10-69-26 > CAYXGD01. Next base: position 2,475 of record CAYXGD010000043.1, on the reverse strand, counting down.
CCAGGACGTCAAACCGGTGATCAGCAAGGAGGCCTTCCAGCGCCTCCAGGAGGTCGTGGAGACCCGGGTGTTCGTCCACGATGCCATCCTGGACTACATCGGGAAGATCGTCCGCGGGACCCGCAGCCACGACGCGGTCGAGGTCGGCCCCAGCCCGAGAGGGGCCCTGGCCCTGCTCCGGGTCTCCCGGGCCCTGGCCCTGGTCCGCGGCCGAGATTTCGTGACCCCCGACGACATCAAGGACCTGGCTGTTGAGGCCACCGCCCACCGGATCATCCTCGAGATGGAGCACGTGCTCGAAGGCCTCTCGGCCGAGGACGTCGTCCAAGAGGTCACCCAGGGCATCCAACCACCGACCGCCTACAGCCGCGGCGCCTGACCATGGTGACGACATGCTGACGCGGTCCGGGCACGCGCTCATCCTCGTCGCCGTCGGCCTGGTCACCCTGGGCCTGGGCACGGGCAACCCGGTCCTGCTCGCCCTCTCCAGCATCCCCGCCATCGCCCTGATCCTCGGGCTGCTGCAGCCAGCCCCCACGGTCCGCGAGGTGGACGTCGCCTGCCCCGACCAGGCGCGGGCCGGCGATGTCCTCGAGATCACGATGGCCATCGACATGGGCGGATCCACCGGGCTGGTCATCGCGGCGGTCCACCTGCCGCCCGAGTTCGACCTCGTGGCCGGCAGCAACGTCCACCTGCTGGCCAAAGGCCGAGGCCGCCAGACGATCGAGCGCACCTTCGAGGTCCGTGCCACCAAGCGCGGCCGGTTCGACATCGGCGCCCTCGAGGTCACCCTCCAACCCGCCAACGGGCTACGCTCCCGGCCAGCCGAGCTCCACGGTGAACCCCGAGCGCTCGAGGTCCATCCACGAATCGTGCCGATCCGCCGCCTGCGAGCCATGCGCGGCACCGCTGCGACCATCGCCCCGGAGGAGGACGTCGCCGCGGTGGGCCTCCAGACGACCGACTTCAAGGAGCTGCGGCAGTACCGCTGGGGGGATCCCCCTCGGTCGGTGAACTGGAAAGCCACCGCCCGCCTGGCCGCGACCCAAGCACCCCTGGTCAACGAGTACGAGGTCGAGGGGCGCAAGGCGGTCTGGTTCCTGCTGGACGCCGGCCGGCACATGGTCGTCGGCACGAACGTGGAGAACGGGTTCGAGGTCGCCATCGCCGCCGTCTCCGGCCTGGCCCTGGCCTACCTCGACCGCGGGTACAAGGTCGGCCTCTACGCCTACAACACCGACAGCGCAGATCCGCTCTACCCCGACGTCGGCACCAAGCAGTTCCTCAAGATCCAACGCTACCTGGCCCAGCTCGAACCCGGGGACGGGTCCGAAGGACCTCTCCAGGCCGTGCAACGCTGCCGGTCCTGGCTGGTCGCCTCCAGCCCCATGGTCGTCTTCGTGACCCGCACCGGCGTCCAGACCGAGCACCTCGAGCAGGCCCTGCGCCGCCTGCGCGCCCTGACCCCAGGCAAGAAGCGACCGATGCTGGTCATCGAACCCGAGGCTTTCCACCTGGTCCCCGGGGACGAGGCGACCACCGGGACCGCTCGCCTCCTCTCCCACCTGGCCCGGCCCCGCCACGAACGCCTGCGCCGCTTGGGCGCCGTGGTGATCCCGTGGAACCCGGAGGCCGAGCCTCTCGAGGAGCTGCTCTTCCGAGGGGTGGTCCCGTGACCGAGGACACCGGGACCCCTGTGGACGCCGACCAAGCCGCTCGAGGATCGGCGGCCCCAGCCTCGGTCAACCCGCTGGACCTCCTCCGCGGCCGCCCGCTGGCCCGGCGCCTGAGCCTGGCGGCGACCTACGCGGTCCTCACCGCGCTCCTGGCCAACACCGTGGCCGGCAGGATCTCGACAGCCCGCACCGCCCTGACACGGTTCGGCCGGATCCTCCCCGAGGAGCTGGCGTTGTTCGGGCCCGACCCCCTCACGCTGGCTCTGATCGCCCTCGGCCTGGTCGCCTTCTTCCTGGCCGCCGGCACCTTCCTGGTGAGCCGGGACACCGGCAGCGCCTTCGCGCTGCTCGTCGTGGGCACCGTCGGCTGGTTCCTGTTCCCCTTCAGCGAGGTCCCGTGGACCGCGGTGCTCACCGGCCAAGAGGCCCAGCTCGTCCGACCACCGACCGCCGCCTGGCTGCTCGGTGCTCTCATGGTCACCGTGGCCACCGCGGAGGTGCTCCTCTCGGCCCGGACCACCCTGGTGGCCGAGCTCGACCGGCGCGACCTCCCCGACCCCATGGTCCAGGCCGCCAAGCAGCGCAGCCTGATCGCCAGCCTGACCCTCCTCGGCGGGGGCCTGATCGGCGGCGGTCTCCTGGCCGTGCTCTACGTGGCTTCCCGCGATGCCCTGACCCGGGGCTTCCTGGCCGACCCCGACCTCATCTGGGTCCCGGCCATCGCTGGCCTGGTGGCCGGCGGCCTGATCTGGCTGGTCAGCCGGCGGGCGTGACCGACCCGCACCGGGGGGCCAAC
>CAYXGD010000042.1:0-14125 GCA_964464425.1 uncultured Thermoplasmatales archaeon | reverse complement strand
ACGCCTACGTCCAGGCGACCGAGGACCAGACCAAGTACCTCTCCGAGGTCCAGGCGGGCACCCGCCTGATCGTCGTCGGGCCCGAGGGCGGCACCCGGACCGTCACGACCGGACGAGCCAAGGTCGAACGTCGACCCATGCTGCTGGTCCGCGTGCGTGCCGGGGACCGCGAAGGGAGCTTGGTCGTCCAGAACGCGGAGACGATCCGGCTGGTCACGCCCGAGGGACCCAAGAGCGTCTCGGAGATCACGCCTGGCGACACCGTCCTGGTCCACCTGGCCCACGAGACCGGGCGCCACTTCGGGCAAGCCATCGAGGAGACCATCGAGGAGCGCTGACCGATGGCCCTGAACACGACGACCCTGATCCCTGAGACCGCCGCGGATGTGAGCGGGACCGGCGCGATCCCCTGCGACCTCATCGAGGTCCGGCTTGACGGCCTCCCGGACGACGAGATCGAGACGGCGATCCAGGCTGCCGAGCGGCCGGTCGTGGCCGCCTGCCGGCGAGAAGAGGACGGGGGCGTGCGCCCGCTGTCGGAGACCGAGCGTGCCGAGCGGCTCCGCCTGGCCATCGAGGCCGGCGCCGACCTCGTCGATCTCGAGGAGGATGCGGCCTTCCGGGAGGAGCTCACCCGGCTGGCCCTGACCAGCAACGCCCACGTCATCGTCAGCCACCACGACCTCGAGCAAGCCCCGGACCTCCACTCGGGTCTCCGCTTGCTCGAGGGGATGAGCCACCGGGCCGACATCATCAAGCTGGCCACCGTCACCCAGGGGCCCGAGGACGTCGAGGCCCTCTTCGAGCTCGCCCTCCAGGCCCCCACCCTAGGGACACCGTTCACGATCATGGCGATCGGCGACTCGGCCCTCCGCGCGGCCGCCGGTCCCCTGGGCATGGCCCTGGTCTACACGTCCCCCGGGCGAGCCTCGGTGCCCGGCCAGCTCCCCGCCCACCTCCAGAACCACCTGCCCCGGTCGCCGCCGGCCCCCGAGGGGTTCCGCGACTACGTGCTCCTCGGCCATCCGGTCGGTCACTCGCTCTCGCCGGCCATGCAGAACGCCGCGTTCAGCCACCTGGGGCACCCGGCCCGCTACCGCCTGGTCGACCTGGCCCCGGACCAGCTCCAGGCCGGGTTCGAGGGCCTCAAGGCGCTAGGGGTGGCCGGGGGCAACGTCACCAGCCCCCACAAGGGCGGGGTCCACGACCTGTGCGACGAGCTGCGCCCCCGGGCCCGGGATGCTCGCGCCGTCAACTCGTTCAAGGTCACCGACGACGGCAAGGTCCTCGGGGACAACACCGATGGCCTGGGCGTCGTCCACGCCCTGGACGCTCGCGGTGAGGCCCTGACCGGGCGACGCGTGGTGGTCGTCGGCGCAGGCGGGACCGCCCGTGCAGCCGGTCACGCGCTGACCCAGGCTGGAGCGGAGGTCTGCGTCTGCAACCGGACGGCCAAGAAGGCCGAGGCCCTGGCCCAGGAGCTCGGCGCCGAGCAGATCGCCTTCGACGAGGCGGGCTTCGGCAAGGCGCTTCCCGAGGACGCGGTGCTGTTCAACGCCACGCCCGTCGACCTCCCCATCGACGACGACATCCTCTCCCGGATCGTCGTCTTCGATGCGACCTACGGCCCCGAGGCCGCACGCCTGGCCCGCCGAGCCGAGCTGGCCGGCACCCGCGCCCTCGACGGTCTCGACCTGCTCGTCCACCAGGGCGATCTGGCGCTGCGGTTCTGGCTGGACCTGGCCGCCGACGAGGCGCTCCTGGGGGTCATGTCCACGGCGGCCCGCACCGGTGCGCTGGAGCGACGCTACCGACGGAGGGGCCCATGACCCAGGAGGGCCACGCGACCGCCCACGGTGCCGTCACCGTCGTCAACGCTATCCCGGCTGGCCGGGGTGCGGCCTTCGGCGTCGAGCTAGCCACCGACGCCGAGGTCGCCATCGAGACCGCCGCCGGCCCGGTGGAGGTGGTCATCGAGGGCGAACCGGACGCTGATCCGGGCCTGGCCCAGGCGTGCCTGGCGGTCGTGGCCGACCATCTCGACACGCCGCTGTCCGGGCGGATCACGACCCGCTCCGAGATCCCGATCGCCCGAGGCCTGAAGTCCAGCAGCACGGCGGCCAACGCCATCGTGCTCGCGCTGCTCGACGCGCTTGACGCCGAGGTCGAGACAGCCGCCGTCCTCTCGCTCTCCGTGGCCGCGGCGCGCAAGGCCGGGGTCACCGTCACCGGCGCCCTGGACGACACCGCCGCGAGCCTCCTGGGCGGTCTCGTGGTCACCGACAACCGCCAGGACGAGGTCGTCGAGCGGAAACCTATTCAAACGACGCCCGTGGTCCTCCTGCTCGTGCCCCCGACCCACCGCGAGACGAGCAGCGTGGGCGACCAGCTTGCCCCCATGGGTCCCCTGGCCGAGCGCCTCATCGACGATACCCTGGCCGGCCGGTGGTCCCAAGCGTTGACGCTCAACGGGCTCTCCGTGGCGACCTGCCTGGGTGAGCCCCTGGATCCGACGTACCGCGCCTTGGCTGCCGGTGCAGTCGCCGCTGGCACCACCGGCACCGGGCCCGCCGTGGCTGCCGTCTGCGACCGGGACGATACCCACGCCGTCCGGGAGGCCTGGGACCGCTACGACGGCGAGATCCTGGCCACCCACCCCACCACCGAGGGCCTCCCATGGGAGGGGGCCTCGTGAGCCTCACCATCCATCCGGGCCAGGCGACCGGCAGCGTGCGGGCCCCGGGCAGCAAATCGGTCACCCACCGCGCGCTCATGCTGGCGGCCGTGGCCAACGGGGGCACCATCCATGGACCCCTCTGGAGCCAGGACACCCTGGCCACCCTGGATGGGATCCGCGCCATGGGCCTCAAGGTGATCGCGACCAACACCGAGGCCGTCATCCGCGGCGGCCAGCTCGGCCCCGCGGCCATCGATTGCCGGAACTCCGGTACGACGCTGCGCCTGCTCACCGCCATCGCTGCCACGCTGGACGGCACCAGCACGCTCTCCGGGGATGCGTCCCTCGAGACGCGCCCGATGGGGCCCCTGGCCGAGGCCCTCGAGCAACTGGGTGCCGAGGTGACCTGCCACGGCAAGGACGGCCGTCCACCGGTCGAGGTCACCGGCCCGGCCGACGGCGGGACCGCCCGGATCCAAGGCGACGTCTCCAGCCAGTTCATCAGCGGCCTGCTCCTGGCCGGCATCCGGATGCCCCAGGGGACCGAGGTCGAGCTGACCACAGAGCTCACCAGCCGACCCTACGCCGAGCTGACCGCACGCATGATGCAGGAGATCGGGGTCGAGGTCGAGACCACCGAGAACGGGTTCACCGTCGACCCGGCCGACCTCGGCGCCGTCCGCCTGACCGTCCCCGGCGACTACAGCGCGGCCGCCTTCCCGCTGGTGGCCGGCGCGCTGACCGGCGGTGAGCTCACCGTCCACGGCTTGATCGAGGACAGCGGCCAAGGCGACGAGGCGTTGCTGGAGATCCTGGAGACCTTCGGCTGCCGCCTCGAACGGGACGGCGACAGCGTGACCCTGGTCGATGCCGACCTTGCCCCCGCGGAGGTCGACCTTGGCGACCACCCGGACCTCTTCCCACCGCTGGCCGTCCTAGCCACCGGCTGCACCGGCAAGACCGTCCTCCACGGCGCCCCCCACCTGCGGCACAAGGAATCCGATCGCATCACCGCGATGGTCGAGGGGCTCACCGCCCTGGGCGCCAAGGTCCAGGCCCGCGACGACGGTGCGACGATCGAGGGGTCCTCGCTGACCGGCGGCGTCGTGGAAGCCCACGACGACCACCGCATCCAGATGGCCCTGGCCGTGGCGGCCCTCACGGCCGACGCGCCGGTCACCATCGAGGGCCCGGCCGACGTGCACGCCGTCTCCTACCCGCGGTTCACCGACCACCTGCGCGATCTGGGTATCGAGGTCGACGTCCAGGAGGACGAGACAGCGTGAACCGGCTCGGCAACGCCTTCCAGGTCCAGCTGCTCGGCGAGAGCCACGGCAACGTCGTCGGCGTCCTCGTCGAGGGCGTCCCGGCGGGGATCCCGTTCACCGAGGCCGATGTCCAGCCGGCCCTGGACCGGCGGCGGCCTGGCCAGTCCAAGGTCACCACCCCCCGGGACGAGAAGGACGTGTGCGAGATCCTCTCTGGGACCCACGAGGGGACGACGACCGGTGCCCCGCTCCTCATGCTCATCCACAACGAGGACAAGGACTCTAGCAAGTACGAGGCCTTCCTCAACCGGCCGCGACCAGGGCACGCCGATCTGACCTCCCGCGTGCTCTTCCAGGACCTCAACGACCACCGGGGCGGCGGCCTGTTCAGCGGCCGCTTGACCGCTGGCCTGGTCATGGCCGGCGCCCTGGCCCAGAAGGCCCTGGTCCGGCAGGGCATCGACATCGGCGCCCACGTCCGCCGGATCGGACCGATCGAGACCGACCCGATCGGTAGCATCGCGGCGATCGACGAGCACGTCGAGGAGAACCTGGTCCGGTGCGCCTTCCCCGATCAGGCCGCCCAGATGGAGCAGATCATCATGGAATGCCGCGAGGCCGAGGACTCGGTCGGCGGCGTGGTCGAGTGCCTGACCGAGGGCCTACCCGCCGGCCTGGGCGACCCGTGGTTCCAGAAGGTCGAGGGCGTGGTCGCCCATGCCATGATGAGCCTGCCCGCCACCAAGGGCGTGAGCTTCGGACGCGGGTTCGAGGCTGCGGCCATGAACGGCAGCGACCACAACGACCCGTTCTACTACGACGACGCCGGTCGGATCCGCACCCGGTCGAACAACGCTGGTGGGACCCTGGGCGGGATCACCACCGGCATGCCCCTGCGGGTCGAGGTCGCGTTCAAGCCGGCCAGCTCGATCGCCCAGGAGCAGACCACCATCGACCTCGCCACCGGCCAGGAGGCCACCCTGGCCGTCGAGGGCCGCCACGACCCCTGCGTGGTCCCCCGCGCGGTCCCGGTCGTCGAGGCCACCGTCGCGTGCGCCATCATGGATCTGATCATGCTCAGGAGGATGCGCAGCCATGGCCAAGCTTGACGAGGCCCGCGAGCGGATCCGTGAGCTCGATCAACGGCTGGTCGAGACCGTGGCCGAACGCATCGAGGCCGCCAAGCAGGCCGGTCAGGCCAAGCGCAGCCAGCACCGGCCCATCCGCGACTACGACGTCGAGAAGGACGTCGTCGAGCGGATCAAGGACGGGTTCGACGATGCCGGCCTGGACCCCGGCCTGGGGGAGCAGATCGCCCGCCTGCTGATCGCTGAGGCCCTACGCGTCCAGGAGGCCCAGGGTCTCGAGCCCGGCACCGGCGAGCAAGGATCGGCCCTGATCATCGGCGGGGCTGGCAAGATGGGCGCCTGGTTCGCCCACTTCATGAACGGTCTCGGCTACGAGGTCACCATCCACGACCCCGCCGGCCCGTTGGAGGGGTTCGGGTCCGCCGAGGATCCCCGGGCCGCCGCCCAAGACGCCGACTGCATCATCATCAGCACGCCCCCCAGCGAGACCGGGAAGATCCTGGAGAGCCTGGAGGGGACCGACGCGCTGATCCTGGACATCGCCTCGCTCAAGGCCCCCTTCCAGGGCACCCTGAAGGCCATGGCCCAGGACCACCGGGTGACCAGCATCCACCCGCTCTGGGGCCCCCAGGCCCGGGTGCTCTCCGGCAAGAACGTCGTCGTGCTCGACTGCGGGAACGAGGAGGCCGCCCACGAGGCGCGCGAGATCCTCACCCAGACCGCCGCCACCGTCGTGACCCTGCCCCTCCACCTGCACGACCGGCTGATGGCCTACACCCTGGGCCTCCCGCACGCCCTCAACATCGCCTACGCCGAGGTGCTCTCCACCAGCGGCCATGCGTTCAGCGAGCTGGCCCTGCTGGGTGGACCGACGTTCTTGAAACAGAACAGCGTGGCCAGCGAGGTCGTCCACGAGGACCCCCGTCTCTACCGGGAGATCCAGGCGCTCAACACCGAGACCGACCGGATCTACACCGCGCTCCACACCGCCGTCGACCACCTGGCCGACCGGCTCGATGACCCGGACGCCTTCCACGACGCCATGCTCACCTACCGCGACTACCTCTCCGAGGACCACGGAGGCTTCCCCCTATGAAGGTCATGAAGTTCGGGGGCTCGAGCCTGCGGAGCGGTCCCGATCTCGAGCGCATCGCCAGCCTGATCCTAGACCAGCCCGAGGACCCGGTCATCGTCGTCAGCGCCCTCCAGGGCGTCACCGACACCATCCTCGAAGGCCTCCCCAATATCCAAGGGAGCGAGGAGGACGTGGCCGCCCTGCTGCAGACCCTCAAGGACCGGCACATGGAGACCATCACCGAGTGCGACCCCAACCTGGCCGAGCCGGCCCAAGAGCTCCTCACGCCGGCCTTCGAGAAGCTCGAACGTCTGCTGTACGGGATCGCGTACACCGAGGAGCTGACCCCCAAGACACGGGACCTGGCCGTCAGCTTCGGCGAGCGCCTGTCGGCCCGCCTGATGAGCCTGGCCCTGGAAGCCCAGGGTGCCACAGCCCGCCCCTTCGACGGTGACGACCTGGGCATCCTGACCGATGGCAACTTCGGGCACGCCACCGCGGTCATGGCGCCCACCATCGAGAACGTCCAGACCCGGTTGAACCCGCTGATCGAGGACGGGACGATCCCCGTGGTCACCGGGTTCTTCGGCCGCGATGACGAGGGCCACACCACCACGTTCGGCCGCGGCGGCTCCGACTACTCGGCCGCCGTGCTCGCTCGGGCCCTCGACGCCGAGCGGCTCGAGGTCTGGAAGGACGTCGACGGGTTCCTCACGGCCGACCCGAACCGGGTCGAGAAGGCCCAGCCGGTCCCGTACATGACCTACGACGAGGCCGCCGAGCTCGCCTACCTTGGCGCCCAGGTCCTCCATCCGCGCACCGTCGAACCCCTCCACGACCACGGCATCCCGATCCTGGTGAAGAACACCATGAACCCCCAGGCCCCCGGTACCACCATCGGCCCGCCCCGCGACGAACCGGCCCACCTGCGCGCCATCGGTGCCCGTGAAGGCTTCGCCATCGTGCGTCTGATCGGCAGCGGCATGGCCTACACCCCCGGGGTCGGTCGAGAGGTCTTCCGGGTCCTCGGGGACGCCGAGATCAACGTCGTCAACATGGCCGCCAGCCAGGCCAGCTTCGCCCTCCTGGTCGACCAGGAGGACGCCCAGGCCGCCGCCGACCTCATCCGCGAGGCCGGCATCCCGACCGTCGAGGACGTCGACGTCAGCCCCCACCTCTCGCTGGTCTGCTTCGTCGGCGAGAACATCGGTGCCCACCAGGGCGTGGCCGGTCGCGTCTTCTCGGTCATCGGGGATCGCGGCGTGAACGTCGAGATGATCAGCGTCGGGGCCAGCAACGTGGCCTTGGCGTTCGTGGTCAGCGACGACGACGTCGAGGATACCTTGCTCGCGCTCCACGACGCCTTCCTGCAGGAAGGCGCCACCCCAGCCCAAGCCCTCTCAGAGACCCGTCCGGAGGAGACCGTCCCATGACACGCACCCCTGTGGCCATCCTGGGCGCCCCCGGCGCCGTCGGCCAGCGGTTCATCGCCCTGCTCCACGACCATCCCACCTTCGAGGTCACCGAGCTCGTGGGCAAGTCCAGCGCCGGCCAACCCTACGGTCAGGCCGCCAACTGGGTGATCGAGGGCGACGTGCCCGAGGCGCTGACCGACCTGACCGTCAAGGGCCCCGAGCATCCCGTCGAGGCGGAGGTCGTCTTCAGCGCCCTACCCGGTGGCGTGGCCGGCCCGATCGAGACCCAGCTGGCCAAGCAGGGCAAGGCCGTGTTCACCAACGCCAAGGACCACCGCATGGCGCGTGAGGTGCCCCTGGTCATCCCGGACATCAACCCCGACCACCTGGACATAGTGGCCGATCGAACCGGCTACATCGTGGCCAACCCGAACTGCTCGGCCGTGGTCGCCACGACCCCGCTCAAGCCCTTGCACGACGCTTACGGGCTCAGCGAGGTCCGCATCACCACCCTCCAAGCCCTCTCCGGAGCTGGCTACCCCGGCGTGCCGTCCCTGGACGCGGTGGCCAACGTCATCCCGTACATCGGCAACGAGGAGGACAAGATCGAGACCGAGCCGGCCAAGATCCTCGGCCGGGTCGAAGGGTCGGCGATCACCCACCTGGACGTCGCGATCAGCGCCACGGCCACGCGGGTGCCCGTGCCCGAGGGTCACACGTGCGTGATCAACGTGACCCTCGACCAGACCCCCAGCCCGGAGGAGGCCGCCGAGACCCTGGCCACCTACCGGGCCCCGGACCCGGTCCCGTCGCTGCCGACCGCGCCGGGCCAGACGATCGCGGTGACCGACAAGCCCGACCGGCCCCAGCCCAAGCGCGATGCCCTGGCCGAGGCCGGGATGGGCGTCGTCGTCGGCCGGATCCGACCCGATCCGCTGGGCAGCCTCAAGCTCGTCGTCCTGGGCTCGAACACGGTCCGGGGCGCGGCCGGTTGCAGCGTGCTCAACGCGGAGCTGGCCCAGGCCCGGGACCTCCTCCCCTGACCCGAGCAACGGAGCGCCACATCGTCGGAGTTCCGACGGCCAGCCTGGGAACCCGACCCGAGGTTGGGTTCGACCGTTTCCCTCCTGGTGACAATCGGACCTCAGCCCCGTACCCTTTTAAGCCCCGTTTATACGTATATGATGGTTTCCGGTGGCCCCGACCCGCCAGCGTTCTTATACGGGAGGCACCCAACCTTGCCTGTCCGCCTTGGTCGGGGTGGCCTGGCCGCCTGCCTCCCTGCCGACCTGCCTGCCCCTGGCCGGTCCCCCCGACCGCGGGCTCACCACCGCGGTCCTGGGCGTTGCAAGCAGCCCTCGACCCGATGGACGCAGGAACCCGAGGGTCCAGCCCACCTAGCGATCGCCGATCTGCGGTCCTGACGCTGACCGCCTGACGGCGCGCCGGTCGGGGCCTCCGACCACCCTAGCCCCCCGCCACGGAACCGCCCCGACCGGTTCACCCTTGCTTCTGTCAAGCTGGGACCACCCGGCTGTCTTCGGCGGACCCTTTAACCTCCCCCAGTGACATGGGGTCCCATGCGCGCCAGGTTGCCGGCCCCCTTCGGACACATCGCCATCGACGTCGAGGAGGACCACGTCCGTCGGATCGAGCTTCGACCCGAGCAAGCCGACGAGGAGGTCCCCAAGGGGTTCCCCGATCCCGTCCTCACGGTGCTCAAGGCCTACCTGGACGGTCGAGCGCCTCGGCCGATCGCACCCCTGGCCATCGACGGGACCGAGTTCCAGCAACGGGTCTGGCGGGAGCTGGCCAGCATCCCACCGGGGAAGACGTTGACCTACGGCGAACTCGCCCAGCGCCTGGGCAAGCCCGGAGCCGCCCGCGCCGTGGGCCAGGCCCTGCGCGAGAACCCGCTCCCGCTGATGTGGCCCTGCCACCGCGTCGTCGCCAAGGACGGCCTCGGCGGGTTCGGCGGGTGCTCGGACCCCGACCAGGCCGACGAGGCCGACCAGCTAGGCATCAAACGATGGCTGCTGGCTCACGAGACCGAGATGACCCAGCGCCGCAAGCCCCGGATCACCTTCGAGCCAGAGGAAGAGGACTAGCTGTCGAGGGCCCTCCTGCAAAGCCTAAGAACCCCCTGCCGTTTGCTGGCTTGTGGTCCAGGACTGGCTGGTGGGCATCCTCGGGTTCGTGCTCGTCGTCGGCAGCATGGTGATCGCCATCGAGGCCGTCGAGGCTCCGGCCAGCGGGGACGACGCCGGCGCCACCGGCCAGATCGGTGGCCCCCCACCGCTGCTAGGCCAAGATAGTTGGACGACCGAGAGCTGCTTGACCGCCAGGCTGACCTGGGAGATCCCCGGCGAGAGCGCCAGCGAGCACACCGCTCCCTGGGTACCGAAGAACACGACCCGGGCGACCCTCTGGGCCTACGAGTGCGAGGCCTCGGTGGTCAGCGGGCTGACCCAGCAAGGCCCGATCAGCGGCGGTGCGGTCTGGATCGAGGTCCAGCCCCCGGCCGGGAACCTGACCGGCGACCAGACCGCTGAGACCTACCTGGCCCAGCCCGAGGTGTTCGTCGGCCGGGAGAGCGACCTGTCAGAAGCGACGGCCGAGCACGGGTTCGAGGTCACCACCGCGGACGTCTCCATCGCCGAGACGGACCTGCTCGTCGGCCGCCAGGTCACCATCTCCTGGAACACCGACGACGGTCAGATCGAGGCGCGGACCGTGCTCTCCAGCAGCGGCCAGGGGGCGACCCTGGACGTCGGCCTGCTGGCCCCCATCGAGAAGACCTTCGGGTACCAGGTCGGCCAGCTGTCGGCCACCGAGGTCTCCGCCGGCACCGTGACGGTCACCAACCAAGGCGATACCTGGTACAGCAAGCTGGGCCTCTCACCCAGCCCTGACGAGGCCGTCATCGGCCAGCAGGGCTCCTGGGGGTTCACCCTCCTGAGCCGTGATCTCGGTGGGACGAGCGCTGGTAACGCCACCAGCCTCGCCCAGACGACCTAAGACGGGGCCTCCGGCGGTCTGGCAGCCGGACGTTGGGCCCTTGGGACCGTGGGGCCCACGGAAGGGGGCTTTATACGGAGAAGGCGCAGAACCCTACCTGATGGTCGCCAAGCACCCTGAGGGCCCCCTCTTCGTGGAGGGGGACTACGACGCCCCTAAGGGGACCCGCCTGGACAGCGGGGTCCTGGCCACCGGCCGGGTCGTCCTGGGCGACCACACCGTCTGCCAGGGGGATGTCTTCGGCGCCAAGGGCATCGAGCTCGGCGACGACGTGACCATCAACGGCAACCTCTACTCCCACGGCGAGATCACCTGGGGCGACGACCTGCACCTCAGCGGTACCATCTACTCCAAGGCCCCCCGTCCGCTCGAGGAGGCCATGGTCCGCGCGGGCTTGGCTCAGGAGACCAGCCCCGACCTCCCCATGCTGCAGACCGCCATCCAGGACACGCTCCGGTTGCTGCTGGAGATCGCCTGGGACGGCCACCAGGAGGGCCTGGAGGGCTACCCCGGTTCCTGGTGGGGCCTGGAGTGGGACGAGACGACCGAGGTCGTCGAGCGCCTGCTCAACCTGGTCGACGAGCTCTACCGCAACGGGTCTGGCGCCGAGACCTGGTCGGCCGACGATCTGTTCGACGTCCTGTTCAAGAAGGCCATCGCCAGCGTGGTGCCGCTGACCATCGACCGCGCGGGCCGAGGCCGTGCCCAGCTCAAGGTGGGCCGGCCGGATCGGACCTTCGACCCCGAGGCCACCCTCGACGGCTGGCCCTGGCCCACGGTCTCGCTGCTCAACCTGGTCGGCTACGCCGCCAACGGTCGCTTCCGGCTGGTGCTCAACGGCAACGAGAGCTTGCTGGAACCCGATGCCAACCCAGCCTCGGTCCAGGTGACCATCGAGCTGCTGGAGAGCGAGGCTCAGGCGACATAGGTCCTGGCCGTGGGAACCCGAGCTCCCTAGCGCCAGCGCTGGGACCGTCACGGGTCCGTGGGCCGCAGGACCCCTTGAGGGCCCATGCGGCCTGGATCACCCGGGGCTCAAGAGCCGCCGGCCACGTCCTCGGGCACGCCGTCACCCAGCACCTCGCCCTGGCCCGGCGGGAGGAAGTACATGTCCGCTGTCGCATCCAGGGTCGGCAGGGTGAGCACGCTCTGGTCGGTCATGTGGACCTGGACCGGCGCGCTGGTGGCCGCCGGCAGGTAGTCCTCGCCGGTGCTGGTGATATGGAGCTCCAGCCCGTGCCCAGCGGGGACGGTGACGTCCATGGCGAAGAACTGCATCTTGGCCGTGATCGTCTGGCCGGGTACCACGGGTTGCATCGTGTCGCCACCCTCGGCGTAGCGGAGGTCCATGATCGCGTGGCCCAACCGCAGCCCGGTCTCGGCGTCGCGGAGCTCGGCGAACAGCTGGCCGCCGGGGCCGGCCGGTGTCACCTGGACGTGGAAGGTCGGCAGGCCGGTGATGCGCAGGGGCTGATCCTCGCTGACGGGATCCCAGGAGACCGTGATGGTCTGGCCGGGTGCGATGACCCCGGATGGGTCCATGGAGGTCTGCGCCGTCTCGGCCAGGGTCAGCTCGAGGGCCTTGGCCTCCTCCGGCGGGTACGTGTCGTGGATCCGCCAGAAGCCCTGGTTGTCCTGGACCTCGGCGTGGAGCTGGGGCTGCTCACCGGTGCCCTTGAGGTAGTGGTCGAACCACTCGAGCATGTCCTGGGCCCAGTCATGGCGCACGGTGGCCGGGAAGGCCTCCTCACCGTACCCGGACTCGAGGTCCTCGTGGTCGCTGCGACGGTCGGGGTAGGCGTGATCCCATTGGCCGAGCAGGGCCTTGGTCTCGATGCCCGCGGCCTGGAGCTGCCCGAAGGCCGGAAGGGCCATGTGCGGGTCCACGTTCCAGTCCTGGAGCCCGTGGATCAGGTAGACGCTCCCGTTGTAGTTCTCCAGGGCCTTCCCGAAGAAGTCGGAGCGCTCCTCCCAGTAGGCTGCATCGGCTTGGGCCATGTCGCCGCCCGTGGCGTAGGCTGCCCAGCTCATGGGGCCACCCAGGAGGGTGGCATCCGGGCAGGCCAGGTGCTCGGCATCGCCGGGCGAGCCATCGATGGCGAAGGTGTAGTACAGGCCGTACAGCAGGCCGCTGCCGCCGCGGGACTCGGACGAGCCGTTGCGCCACATCAGGTCGCGCAGGCCGAGCAGGCCCGAGATGGGGACGATGGTCTTGAGGTGGTCGTTGGCCTCGGCCGTGCTGGCGGCCTCCCAGGGCGTGGTGCCGTCGTAGCTGCGTCCCGTGAGACCGACGTTACCATTGGAGAAGGGCGCCTCGCCCAGGAACTCGACGGCGGCGTCGATGCCGGCTTGCTCGCTGTCGCCCATCAGGTCCATGCAGTGGCCGCTGTCGCCGGTGCCGAAGATGCTGACCTGGGCGACCGCGTAGCCGTGGGGGACCAGTTGGCGGATCAGGAAGCCGCCCAGGCGCTCGGCGGGCTCCGTGGCCACGGTGTCGCCCTCGAGCTGGGTCGGGCCTTGCCCACCGGTGACCGGGGCCTCGTCGGTCGAAGCGCTGTAGTAGGGCCCGATGTCGGCCACGACGGGCACCTGGCATCCCTCGTCCGTGGAGGCGTTGCCATCCAGCGCCTCGATATCGGCGAGATCGACGGTCTCACCGAGATCGAGCTGGTCGAAGTCGCACCCGGGGATGTCGGGGAGGAAGAGGCCCATGTGGACCTCGGCCATGCCGGCGGCCGCTGCCGCGCCCTCGGTGGCCGGCAGGGGCACGTTGACCTTGACGCCGAGGCCCTCGAGGATCTCGTAGGGGCCGTCCTCGAGCGTATCGCTGGGCCCCTCGTCGATGGTGAAGTTGAGCTCGTGACGATCCTGGACCCTCGTGATGGGGTCCTTGGGGCCGTCAGCGCTCGCATCCTCCAGCTCGTCTCCTTGGTCGAGAGCACCCACGCAGCCTGCGGTCAGCAGGGCGATGGTGAGCGCCACGGTCAGCCAGCGGTCCATGGTCTCGACCCTGCAGGGGGTTGGGGGGTACAGGAAGCTTGTGGGGGATAAGCCACCGGTGAGCCAGGGAGGTGCACCCCGGAGGCACGAAGAGCTGCGGGGGCCGACAAGCTCCTCTACCCTGACCTGAGGCCACGTGCTCCCTGGGGGCCCTTCGTCGCGACGAGCGCACGCCCGGAAGCTTCTTGGCCTACCAGTCCAGCTGGCGACCATGGGACGGCTGACCATCCCCCTCGTGCTGGTGCTGCTCACCGCTGGTCTGGCGGGCTGCATCGGCGGAGAGGAGGGCCTCGACGAGGCCTCGACAGACGACCAGGCCCCAGGCGCCGGCAGCTACGAGCTTCCGGAGCGCGACCCGAGCACCGAGATCCTGGAGCACGCTGAGCTGATCGAGATCCCGGACCACGACATCGAGATCCACGTCCGCATCGCCCGGCCTGCCACCGAGGACCCGGTGCCGGTGATCGCTGAGTTCACGCCGTACAACGCGCCCGGCCGGGCCATGGCCATCGAACCCATGGTCGCCGAGCCCAGCGGGACCTTCGTCGAGCAGTTCGTCCAGCGCGGGTTCGCGTTCGCCTACG
>CAYXGD010000041.1:0-14200 GCA_964464425.1 uncultured Thermoplasmatales archaeon | reverse complement strand
ACGCGCTGGGTCGGCGAGTTGGTGCGGTCCAACGCGAAGGCGTCCTCGAGCTCGACCAGCCGGTCGAACAGGGCATCGTAGGCCTTGTCGGCGATGATCGGATCGTTGAGGGTGTGGTACCGGTGGTCGTGGAACCCGATGGCCTCGCGCAGCTGCTCGGCCTGCTGGATGGCCTGTTCCTCGGAGAGCTCGCCGATCGGCTCGAACTCGACGTCGGGGTCCTGGATGTACGGGTTGTCCTCGGGGGGCTCGGGCGCCTTGGCCGCAGCCATCGTAACCCCGTCGGTGGCCAGGGGCTACAAGCCTTTCGGCCGGTCGGCTACCCGTCTGCGCCCTCGTCGCGCACGGCCAAGATGGGGACCTCGGCCCGACGCAGCACCTCCTCGGTGACGCTGCCCAGGAGGAACCGCGCGAGGCCGGACCGCCCGTGGGTCCCGAGGACGATCAGGTCCACGTCCTCGGCGCCTGCGACGTCGAGGATGCCCTCCTGGGCCCGTCGACCGGTGTGGACGTAGCCGCGGACCTCGACATCGCGGGCCTCGGCTCGTTGGACGGCGGCATCGACGGTGCCCTTGGCCTCCTCCTTGATCTGCTCGACGACGGTCTGGTGGGCGCGGGTCGGGTACTCGGGGCCGGCGGGGCTGAAGCCGGTCTCGGCCACGGCCACGACCAGGAGCCGGGAGCCCACGGCAGCGGCCAGGTCGACCGCGTGGTCGAGGGCCCGGTTGGCGGGCGTGCTGCCGTCCGTGGCCACGAGGATCCGCTGGTACATGGGCGCTGACCACCATCGGCCTCCAGGCTGAAAAGGGGCCCGATGGTTCACGCGGGGTAGGCTCACGGCGGCCAAGCGGCACCGCGGCCGGTCCATCGCAAGCGATGGAGGGATAGAAGAGACCCGATGGGGCGCCTAGTGCCGTGCATCCCACGGTGTGTGACAGCTGGGGTCACCGTGTGTGACAGCTGGGGCCGGCGACGGCGCCCATCGGGCAACAGTTCTCTCCTGGTCATGGTCCATAACGACCCCGCAGCAGGCATCTTGTCACCGCCGTCGGCCCTGGAGCCGGCAAGCCGTCACCGACACGGGCAAGCGCTCGCCGATGGCCAGGCAGGGGAAGCGCGCGGCGGCGGCCCGGGAGGGGACCGGTGGGGACCGGGGGGGTGAGGGTCGCTAGGGACCCAGGCCGGCCGCCGCGTGCGCCCGCCGTCTGGTTGATCGCGTGCGTCCGCTGCCTACTTGATCTCGACCTTCTGGAGCCCGCTGGAGGGCTGCTGCTTCTGGCAGGTGACGGTCAGGATCCCGTTCTGGAAGCTGGCCTTGACCTTGTCCGGCACGATCGCCAGGTCCAGGGGGACGTACCGCTCGTACTTGACGCGACCCCGCTCAGCGTGGAGGTACTGGTCCTCCTCGTGCTCGCCTTGCTTCTTCTTGCTGGCCCGGACCGACAGCCCCGTCTCGTTGCACACGAGCTGGACGTCGGTCTTGGAGACCCCCGGCATCTCGAACTCGAACACCAGGTTCTCCCCCTCGTCGATCAGGTCGAAGGCCGGCTGCCGGACGTTGACCCGTGTGACGTCGGGGCGTCCCAGCGCCGTGGACGAGCCCCAGCCCTGCTGGGTGGGCAGGCCCATCTGGGCCTGGGGCGCCTGGCCGATCGCGGAGGGGAGGGTCTGCTGGGGCCAGCTGGGCTGCCCCGGCCCGCCCTGGATGCCGATGGAAGGGAGGGGCTGCGGGAACGAGATGACCGGGCCCTGGGGTGGGGTGTTGAAGCTCTGGGGGACCGGGGTCCCGATGGGGAAGCCCATGGGGTTGGTCTCCTGGACAGGGGCGAACGCCGGGGCGGGCCACCCCTGCTGGAAGGCCGGATGGACCACGGGACTGCCCAGGCCTGCGGGGTAGATCTGGGGTTGGTTCTGTGCCTCGTAGGGCAGGCCACCGGAGGTCAGCAGACCAGGGTGGATGACCCCCTCCTGGCCGACCTCCTGGAGGTTCCCGGACCGGGTCCCCAAGGACCCCTGGGATGGTTCATAGCTCGGGCGCATCTGCTGGAATCTAGGGTTCGTGTATCGCATGGTCGATCAATCCTACATCGCCCGGCCGGGCTGGCGCACCGGGAGCAACCGGTACGACGACCAAGGCCAGACCGAGGCTGAGCCACCAGCAGACAGCCCGTACTTCAACTGGCCCCAACCATCACCACAGCGGTCAAAGGAGCCCTTGTTCATCCCAGTATCAGCTTCTGGTAGGAACCTCTGTTGGGACGATCATCGCGCGGCACCGCCTTCATCACAGCGCGGGCTGTCAGAGGGTGGTCGGCGCTGAGCGTCCCTCTTGTCCCGGTGGCAGCAGAGGCCTCCCCATGCGCGACCCAGCACCGAGCCATGGCGGGGACGCACCTCGCGTCGACCTGCCCAGCCTGGCCCCCGACCTCGTGGAGACCCTCCCCTTCGCGTTGCTGATCACCCATCCCGACGGCCGCGTGGAGACCGCCAACCGACGAGCCCACGAGGCCTTCGGGTACGACCCGGAGGGGCTCCGATCCCTCACCCTGCAGGACCTCATCCCGGACCTGGCCGCCCAGATGGAGGCGGTCCTGGGACCGCTGGGTCGACCCGCGCCGGAGGACCTCGCACGGTTCGGGTCCGTCCACTGGGGCCGGGACCGGCACGGCTCGCGGTTCCCCGTCGACGTGGACCTCTCACCGTCGCAGGCCGGGGACCTGGAGCTGGTCGCCGTCACCGTCAAGGATCTCTCGGGGTGGGGCGGGCACTCCCGGGAGCTGTTCCACCCCCGGATGGCCAGCATGATCCTGGCGTCACTCGACGTCGCCATCATCGGGATCGCTCCCGACGGGACGATCCTGACCTGGAACGAGGCGGCCGAGGAGCTCTACGGGTTCACCGAGACGGAGGCGATCGGTCAGGACGCGGGGCTCCTGGCCCCGGCCGGTACCCGCAACGGCATCGCGCGGAACCTGTCCCGTGTCCTGGCGGGTGACGCCCCCGACCCGTTCCCCGCCGACCACCTGACCAAGCACGGCGAGCCCCTGCGCGTGCTCGTGGCCCTGGCCGCGATCCGGGACGCCGAGGACCAGCCCATCGGCGCCTCCGCCGCGTTGACCCCCATGGAAGAGCTGGCCGGAGCCTCGGGACCTGGCGAACCCGAGCCGGCAGCCGTCGGCGGCCAGGAGGCCCTGCCTGCCTTCCATCGGCTGGCAGCCCACGATCTCCGGGAGCCCCTGAGGATGGTCACCGGGTACCTGGATCTGCTCGAACGCAACGCCGGGGACGATCTCGACGGCAAGGCCCGCAACTACCTTGCCTGTGCCCTGGACGGGGCCGAGCGCATGGAGACACAGCTCGACGGCCTGCGGCGGCTCTCCCAGCCCTCAGGGCCGGAGGCGCACCTGGAACCGACCGACCTCTCGCGATCGCTCGATCGTGCCCTCGAGACCCTCGAGCGCTCGATCGAGGAGCACGGTGGCGAGGTGACCCACGACGCCATGCCGACGGTGCTGGCCGACGGCCCGCTGATCGAGGAGGTGTTCCAGAACCTGATCTCGAACGCCATCCGTTTCGTCCCGGAGGACCGCACACCGCGGGTCCACATCGGGGCACGCCGGGTCGAGGGGACCTGTGTGGTGCGGGTCGAGGACAACGGCGTCGGGATCCCCGAGGAGCAGCGGGACGCGGTGTTCATCCCCTTCCGTCGTCTCCACAGCCGCGCAGAGGCCGAGGGCGAGGGCTTGGGCCTCTCGATCTGCCGGCTGATCCTGGACACCCACAGGGGCCGTATCTGGGTGGAGGACAGCGACCTCGGCGGCGCGGCGTTCTGCTTCACGTTGCCGGCCGCCGACCCAGAGAGCCTGGCCCTTGGGGCCGGCTCGACCCGGCCAGCGGACCCCGTGCTGGCGTGAGCCCAGCGCGGGCACCCCCGCCTGGCCGACCGCCCGGTCGGGATGCTCAGACGTACATCCCGGCCTGGGGCTGACCGCGGTCGTCACCACCGGCGCCTTGCTGCTTCATCTGCTGGTACTGTTCGGCAACCTGCTCGAGCTTGGCCTTGATCTCGTCGGCTTGCTCCTGGAGCTCGGTCGTGTCGATGTCGAAGTCGACCAAGGGCTCCAACGCGTCCTCGATCAGGGATCGCGCGGCGCCTGGATCTGGGAGCTGGGGATGAGCCTTGACGATCAGGGCGATCGCGGGGATGTCCTGGTGGTAGCAGGCCTTCATCATCGCCCCGGTCGGGCCACCGATCAGCCCGTTGCCCGTGGCGATCTCGATGCCCGCCGTCTCGAGCTCCCCGAGCTGGGCCTCGTCGGTGGCGATCCCAGCGACCTGCCCGAGCTCCTCCTCGCCCTGAGCCGGGGTCCCGACCAGGAAGATCGCCCGCCGGATCTCCTGGGCGAGCTGGTCGAGCACGCAGCCCGACAAGGCCTCGTAGGAGCTGGGCGGGATCGGCATGGCGCTCTTGAGCGTCATCACGTCGGGATCCCGGCCGGCGTAGACCCGGATCGTGTCGACCACGCGGCCCTCCTCGAACGTGGTGACCGGCGGGAAAGCCGCCGAGCGGATGTTACCGTGGTGCTCGAGGCCCAGCTGATCGGTGACCTGGTCCACGGCGATGGCGGCCACGAGCCCCAAGCCCGGGAGGCCCTCGATCAGGGTCGGACGCGTGTCATCCAGGTCCGTCAGGCGCTGGAACTGGCAGGAAGCAGGGTCGTCGACCATGGTGGCACCAGGGAACCGAACGGGGCCCTGGGGCCTAAGGCTGGTGGTCCAGCTGGTCGAGCGCCCTGGCGCCCCACGTCGGGACAACAGCCATATGAGGGAACACGCCACATAGTAGCACGAGGAAGACCGATGGCCCTGGAAACCCGACGCGTCACGGAGTTCGTGGTCGAGCTGATCAACCGCCCAGGCGAGCTAGGCAAGCTAGCCCAGGTCCTGGGCAAGGAGGACGTCAACATCCTGGGCATCGGGGCCGTCGGCCACGACGGCGTCGGCATCGCCCACATCGTCACCGACGACCCTCAGGCCACCGAGACGACGCTCCAGGCCTCCGGCTACACCATGGACATCCGCGAGGCGCTGTTGGTCGACGTGCCCAACCAACCAGGCGAGCTCGGCCGGATCGCCAACACGCTCGGCGCGGCCGGGGTCAACATCGAGGCCAGCTACGTGACCACGGGAGGCGTCGGGGACACCGTCCGCCTGGCGGTCTCCTGCGAGGACGCCGAGGCTGGCGAGGAAGCGTTGGCTGACCTCTGAGCCCGTGGCCGAGCGCGGGGCGAGCGGCGGGGGCCAACCTCAGGTCGCGGGCGCGCCGTCGCGCTCCTATGCCGGCAACGTGAAGGTGATCTCGGTCCCCTTGCCGGGCGTCGAGGACAGGCCGACCTGACCGCCGTGCCGCTCGACGATGCGCTTGACGATCGCCAGGCCCATGCCGGTACCTTCCTTCCCCCGATCGAGGCGGCGCATGGGCTCGAAGACGGCCTCCTGGTGCTCGGGGGCGATCCCGACGCCGTTGTCAGCGACGTGGAACCGCCAGGCGTCCCCTGCTGGCTCAGCCCAGATCCGGATGACCGGCGGGCCCGCCTCGTTGTGCTTGATCGCGTTCCCGATGAGGTTCTGGAAGACCTGGGTCAGCTGGGCCTCGTCGGCCATCACCGTGGGCAGTTGGCCCCAGGTGACCTCTGCGTCGGTCTCCTCGACCGTCATCGAGAGGTTCGAGAGGGCCTTGCCGACGGCCTGGAGGCTGTCCACCGGCGTGGGATCGGGCTGCTCGGACTGGACCCGGGCGAAGCGGACCAGGCCGTCGAGGAGCTCCTGGGCCTGGTGGCCTCCTTGCTTGGCCTTCTCCAGGAACTCCCGGGCCTCCTCGGGCTCGACGGTGTCGCCGTAGCGCCGCTGGAAGAGATCCAGGAACCCGGTGACCATCCTGAGCGGCTCCTTGAGGTCGTGACCGGCGACCTGGGCGAAGTCGCGCAGGTCCTGGTTGCGCTGCTCCAGCTCGGCGGTGAGCGCCTCGAGCTCGTCCTGGCGCCCCTTGAGCTCGGTGATATCGTGGAACAGGAGCTGGGCGGCCGGCTCACCCTGGAAGCTGGTCGGGGAGACGGCCAGCTCGACGTCGAGGCCCCCGCCGTCCAGGCGCTCGATGCACGTCGTGATCCGCTCGAGGTGCTCGGCGTCGAGAGCGGCTTGGACCAACGCGTCCACGGTCTCCTGGTCCTCCGGGGCGACGAGATCGGCCGGGCAGCGGCCCAGCAGGTCGTCGATGGAACGGGCACCGACCATCTCGACGGCGCCCTCGTTGGCGAAGATGATGCCGTCGGCGCGGGCCACCGCGATCCCCTCGGGCAGGACCTCGACGAGGCTCCGGTAACGGTCCTCGCTCTCCCGGATGGCGGCCTCGGCCGCCCGCCGTTGGGTGATGTCGCGAAGGATGCAGACGACGTGGTCGCCGTCGACGAGGCTGAGGGTGGTCTCTTGGGGGAACGTGGAGCCGTCCCGACGCCGCCCGATCAGCTCGCCCCGCCATCGACCGTGGTCGGCCAACGCGGGGACGACCGTCGCCTCGATGCGGCGGCGCTCCTCTGCCGGGTAGTGGTCGCGCCAGGGCGTGCCCTCCAGGTCCTCGGGCGACGCGTAGCCGTGGCTCTCGGCGAACGCGGTGTTCGCGTACACCAGGGTGCCGGCGTCATCCAGAAGAGCGATCCCGTCGGTGGCGGCGTCGATCGCTGCCGCCTGACGAGCCAGCGCCTCCTGGGCCCGCTTCTGGGCGGTGATCTCCCGGACCAGGGCCAACTTGACCGTCCGCCCTCCTTGCTGGATGGCTTGGGGCCAGGCCTGCACCTCGGCCTTGGAACCGTCGGCCCGCCGCACCGTCGTCAGGATCGGGCCCTCCTCGGTCAGATCCTCATCGGCCTGCTCGAGGATCCGCGCCAGCCCATCCTCGGTGGCCCAGGAGAGGGCCTGGGTCCCTTCGACGGCCTCGATGGTGGCCCCCAAGATGTCGGCCAGCGCCTGGTTAACACGAGCGATGAACGGATCGCCCTGCTCGTCCTCGACGGTGACCGCCAGGCCGAGCCCCGCGCGGGAGAGCAGCCGGATCAGCGCACGGGGGGTCGCCTCGCCGAGCAGGCCCAGGATCCCCTCATCCGCCCCGGCGCCGAGGCCCGACCCCGGTCGAGGGTCCAAGCCGTGGACCGAGGCATCCGACGTGCCCTCTCGTGCGTTGGCGATGGTTCGCTCCCCCTACCAGTGGTGTAGCGATACGTCATTCTGTCGAGAAGATTATATAATGGGTCGACAAGGAGTCACTTTCTTCCCCTTACGAGAGGATGAACATCGGTGTCCAGCGGTCAGGGCGGCGGGGCCCTGAGGCCGACTGGCCCGAAGGACGGGCCCGGTCACGGCCGATCCGATCACGGCCGGCCGCCGGTGGCCTGGAAGACCAAGACGGCGCCCTCGATCTTGTTGTCCGCGGTTCGGTACGGCTGGATCTTGAGGTGCCACGCGGTCCCCTCGTCGTCCTCAACCTGGGTCTCGGCCACCTGCAACGAGTCGAGCACCCCGAGGATCTGCTCGTCGAGATCGGCCCCCTGGAAGGGGTGGCGGAGATCGGTCAGGGGCCGGCCGATGTCCGTGTCGATCAGGTTCATCAGCTCCTCGGCCCGGGGCGTGAACCGGCGGATCCTGAGGTCTGGCCCGACCATCAGGATGGGGATGTCCACGCTGGTCAGCAGGTTGATCAGGTCGTTGTTCACGCGTTGGAGCTCCTCGTTGCGCTCCCGGAGCTCGTCGTTCAGGGTCGAGAGCTCCTCGTTGGTCGACTGGAGCTCCTCCTTGGCCGTCTCGAGCTCCTCGTTGGTCGATTGGAGCTCCTCGTTGGTCGACAGGGCCTCCTCGTTGGCGGAACGAAGCTCCTCGGTGGTGGCCTCGTACTCCTCGACGATCGACTGGAGGTAGTCCTGCGTGGTCGCCAGCTCGTCCTCGAGCTGTTCGATCCGGGCGTCCTTGTCGTCGACCGGTCCCGGGAGCCAGGACACGACCTTGTCCATCAGGCTGGGCCTCACGCGCTCGATCCGTGCGCCCCTCTGCGGGGCCTCGGTCGCGTCGCGGGGCTCGAAGAGGACCAGGTAGACCCTCGAGCCCTGCCCTTCCTGGCCGGGCAAGGGGATCGCGCGGAGGTCCACGGTGGCGGAACCGTCGCTGTCGTCGACCCGGACGTTGGGTTCGCTGGCCGGCTCGGAGCTTCCCTTGACCTGGTCGATCAGGCGGCGCACGGCCATGGCCAGCGGCTGGGGCGCCATGCGCATGAGGTTCAGGCTCGCCTGACCCCCGGCCGGCGAGAGGAACGGCCCTGTGTCCCCCCGGAACTGGAGGATCTCGAAGTGCTCGTCGAGGACCACGCCGGGCGGGGCGTAGCGTTCGAGCACCAGCTGGTCGGCCTCCCTGCGAAGGTCGACCTCGGACCGGGAGCGGTAGGACGGCGCGTCCCCGCTGGACCAGATCGACCGTTCACCGTAGGGGGCCTTGAGCGGTGAGAGGTGGGGCGTCTCGACGTCGGCGCGCCGGTAGATGGGCGAGCCGGTGTCCAGGGGCTTGAACAACCGGCCGAACCGTTCGACGCTCTCGGCCGAGCCCAGGACGAGCAAGCCGCCCTCGACCAGGGCGTAATGGAACGTGCCGGCGACCCGTTCCTGGAGGCTCGCTTCCAGGTAGATCAGAACGTTGCGGCAACTGATCAGGTCGATGTTGGAGAACGGTGGATCCTGGGTGATGTCCTGCCGGGCGAAGATGCACATGTTCCGGATCGACTCGCGGACCTGGTAGCCGCCCTCGCGCTGGACGAAGTACCGCCGGAGGCGTTCGGGGCTGACGTCCTGTTCGATCGCTTCCGGGTAGCGGCCCTTGCGGGCCGTGGCGATGGCCGCCGCCGACAGGTCGGTGCCGAAGATCTGGATCTCACGGTCCAGACCCTCGTGGTGGAGGTACTCGTCGAGGGTGATGGCCAGCGAGTAGGCCTCCTCGCCCGTCGCGCACCCAGGGACCCAGACCCTGATCGGGTCTCGATCCTCATCCCTTCCCTCGACGAGGCGCGGGAACGCGGACTCCCGCAAGACGTCGTAGAGCTCCGGGTCGCGGAAGAACCCGGTCACGTGGATCAAGGCGTCGTCGTGGAGGCGGACGGCCTCCCCCGGGTCGCTCCGGAGGACCTCCAGGTAGCTGGCAGGGTCGTTGGCCCCGGTAGCCACCATCCGGCGCTCGAGGCGCCGGAGCAGGGTCGACCGCTTGTACTGCGAGAAGTCGACGCCGGTGGCCTCCTGGACGCGGCCGAAGATCTCGCGCAGTTGGTCCTCGGTGAAGCCCTCGGCCTGGAGCTCCCCCGCCGACTGGGTGATGGGCAGGTCGGCGGCTACCCGGAGGATCTCCTCGGCGATGCCCGCGGGCGGCGCCACGATGTCCACGTAGCCCGAGGCGATCGCCGATCCCGGCATGTCCGGGTAGGGGGCCGTGCTCTCGTCCTGGGCGAACGTGACCCCGCCGCGGCCCTGGATCTCTCGGAGGCCCAGCGTGCCGTCGTTGAGGGCCCCCGACAGGACCACGCCGATGACCCGGCTGCCCTGGTCCTCGGCCATGGATCTGAACAACTGGTCGATCGGGCGCGCCCGGTCGCTCAGATCATCGCCGACGTGGAGGACGCCCCCGTCCATGGTCACCTCCTTGCCGACGGGGCAGACGTAGGCGTTGCCGAGCTGGGGCCGCGTCCCGTCGACCAGATCCTCGATGGGGAGATCGGTGTGCCGTTCGAGGATCTCGGCCATGTGGCTGACGCGGCGGGGGTCGCCGTGCGTGAGGATCACGATGGAGACGGGTGGCTCCGCGGGCAGGGCCCCGACGAACGCTTCGAGAGCATCGAGGCCACCGGCCGAAGCGCCCACGGCCACCAGGGGGTAGGAGAGGTGATGGCCGACGCGGATGCGTTCGCCTGGCTCCTGGCCCGTGGCGGGGTCCTGTCGCTCAGCGGCCTGAGGCACCGCATCGTCGCCGGGTACGCTGGGCTGATCGGGCTGCTCGTCGTCCTTGCTCATGATGCTCTCCCAGCGTCGTATCGTAGGCCCGCCGACGGGACGGCCAGCCGGACAGAACGGCGGTGGTTGAAAAGGTTGACCGAAGGCGGTCGACCGCGCCCTCGGGCCCTCATGGGTTGCCCGTCCATTGCCCGTTCGGCGGCTCACCGGTCAGCTCCTCCTCGAACAACCGGCGCAGGACCCGCCCCTCGGCCCGGCGAAGGAGCTCGGAGAGGGCCCCCTCGCTCATGTCCATCTCGTCGGCCAGGTGCTTGAGCTGGACGCGGCGCGGGACGTCGAAGTAGCCTGCTGTCACGGCGTGGAGCAGCGCGTCGCGCTGACGCTGGGTGAGCATCTCCTCTGTGGAGGTGGCCGGCTGGAGCGAGCGGAGGGCACCCTTGTCACCGTCCATCCCGAGGTCCGAGATGAACCGACCGATCGCGGCCCTCGGCCCCCGGAGGTTCAGCCGGACCTCCCCGCCGGGCTCCAGGACCATCAGGTCGACGCCGAGCTCCTCGACCAGGGGCCGCCAGGCCTCGGGGAGCTCGTCGACGATGCACGTCGACAACCTGGGCCGCGAGGTGGTTTGGCCCGTGGGCTCGACGTTCATGTGCTTGCCCAGCCAGCCGAGCAAGGCCTCGTGGATGCCGTCGCGGTTCCAGAGGTAGACCAGCCACCCGTCCCGGTGAGGCAGGAACCGCAGGTGGACCGTGGCTGGCGGTGGCCCGATGCCCAGGCGCTGGCATGGGAGCTCGAGCCGAGCCTGGAGCTGATCCGAGCCACCGCTCTTCGCTCGTCGCTCGCCAGCCGGATCGCTCCCCACGACACCCAAAGGGACCTCCATGCCCTTAGGCATAAGCCCGAAACACGCCGCCGCGGAGGGGGTCGGCGGTGAGGGCTGACCGAGAACCGGCCCGTACCCCGACCTGCAGACCTGCCGGCCAGGGACCTCCGGACCTAGGAGCCTAGGCGGGAGCGATAAACGGGCAGGGCGCCTCCATGAGTCATGTGGTCCCAGGGTAGTGGCAAACATGTGTGATGATGTCGCATCCGTTTTCAGGGCCCTGAGTTACCCCACGAGGCTCGAGATCCTCCGGGAGCTCAGGGCCCCTCGCGTCCTCGATGAGATCAAGGTGGGTCCCGGGCCCTCGGCTGGGCAGGGGAACCCCGACCGCACCCTGACCCGCCAGGGGATCCGCCACCACCTCGACCAGCTGGCCGAGGCCGGCCTGGTGGACGTGAGCCGGGCGACGCGCAACCAGCACGCGGCCTACGTCTACGCCGCCTCGCCCGAGCGCCTGTTCGCCGCCTCCCAGGCCCTCCAGGAGCTCGCGTCGATCGGCAAGATCCACCCCCTGCCCTCGACCAACGGCCACCACCCGCCACCGTGGACCTCCTCGTCCCAGGAGACCCACACGGGGCCTCGCCTGGTCGTGGTCCACGGCATCAGCCCGGGGACGTGCTTCCAGCTGAACGGTCGAGACGGATCCGATCGCGGATGGGTCATCGGCCGCTCGGACAGGGCCGACATCGCCCTCACCCACGACCCCTACGCCGCCGAGAAGCACGCCGAGATCCTCCCCAAGGACGGCGGCTTCGCGCTGCTCGACCTGCGCGCCTCAGACCGACCGACCTACGTCGACTGGGAGGCCCTGCCGTTGGGTGGCGCCAGCCAGCTGGAGCCCGGCTCGGTCGTGGGGATCGGGCGCACGTTGCTCGTCTTCCGTGACAGCTGAGCAAGCGGTCCCGCCGTCCTGATGGGCGGGTCCGTCCTGCTCGGGCCAGGGTCTCGACGAAGAGGCACGGAGGACCGCAGAGGATCCACAGCGGGGTGGTTGCCGTGGTCCTCCATCGAGGGAGGACAACGCCAAGGGCGCGACGCCGCGCGGCGCCGGGTCCGTGGCATGCCCTGCCGGCTACCGTCCGTCGATGGGCGCTCGACGTGCCCGGCTCTCCTGGGTGGACCAGCGTCCTCTCCCGGCCGCCAGCGGCCCCCGCCGGACCGGGAGGTTGATGCTCGGCCCGGACCCTGTCAGCCACGGCATGGATCTGGATCGCTTGGCCTCGTTGCAGCCCCGGTTCCACGGCCAGACGGGTCTCTACGAGGTGTGGTACCTCAAGGCCAACCTGGTCGACGCTGACGCTAGCGCCTGGCTTCGGTACACGGTCAGCTCGGGCCCTGTGGCCGACGACGTGGCCGAGCTGTGGGCGATCGTCGACCGAGGGGGGAAGGTGGCTGCTGGCAAGGCCACCTGGCCGCTGCAGGCGCTGAGCCTCGAGGATGAGCCGTTCTCGGTCAAGCTCCCCGGTGGCCATCTCGACGCCGACGGCTGCCATGGCAGCGTCGACAGGATCGACTGGGACCTAGCCTGGGAGCCTGAGGGCCGACCCTTCTGGCACCTGCCCCGGTGGGCCTACCGCCTGCCGGCCCCGAAGAGCAAGGTGGTCACGCCGTTCCCCGACCTGGCCGTGACCGGTGACCTCACGCTCGGCGGCCAGACCCTCACGCTCGACGGGGTGCCGGGCCAGATGGGCCACGTGTGGGGCTCCAAGCACGCCGATGCCTGGGCCTGGGCCCACAGCAACCGGACCGACGGTCTGACCTGGGAGGCGCTCACCGCCCAGCCGCCGGTCGGGCCCTGGACCAGCCCCCCGGTGACCGTCGTCCTGGTCCGCCACCAAGGCCGCACGATCGCGTTCCGCAACCCCTTGCGGACCGACGGGAGCTTCGAGCTCGGCCGGTACCGGTTCGAGGGCACCCGCGGCGGGTTCCGTGTGACCGGCGAGGTGACCAGCCAGGATCGCGTGGCCGTCACCTACACCGATCCCGACGGTGAGCAGAGCGTGTGCCACAACACGAAGCGGGCGACCAGCGTGCTCCGGCTCTGGGAGGATGGCCTGCTGGTGGGGAGCTGGCGCGACGAGGGGGCCACGGCCTTCGAAGTGGGGGACCGCACGGTGCTGGCCGGGACCCAGGTCGTGCTATGACCGATCGAGCTCAGGCCTGCTGACCCGCGTAGGCCGCCTCCAGCTCGGCGAGATCGAGCTTCTCCATCTCGAGCATGGCCTGGAAGGCCCGCTCCGAACCCTCACCACCAGCCTCACCGCCGCGCATCATCTCGACGAACCGCTCGGGCACCACCTGCCAGGAGACGCCGAACCGGTCCTTGAGCCAGCCGCACGCCTCCGCCTGGCCTCCCCCCTCGCGCAAGCCATCCCAGAACCGGTCGACCTCGGCCTGATCCTCGCACAGCACCTGCAGGGAGACCCCCCAGTCGAAGGCGAACGCGTGGCCGGGGTTGGCGCTGTCCATGACGGCCAGCCACGTCCCATCGAGCTGGACGTCGGCGAACATGAGCGTGCCCTCCTGCTCGGGTTCCATGCCCGGTGGGTAGCGCGCCTCGATCCCTCGCTCGGCGTCCTGGAAGACCGAGGTGTACAGCTCGAGGGCCTCCTCGGCCCGGCCGGCCACGTCGCCGACGAACATCAGCGAGGGGATCAGGAAGGGGCGCGGATCGCCCTCGGGGTCGGTGAGCATGAGCTGCCAGTTCACACCGAAGCGGTCCTCGACCCAGCCGTAGAGCTCGCTGAACGGGTAGGTGTCCAGGGGCATGCGGACCTCCCCATCCGAGATCAGCGCCTCCCAGGTGGCCTCCAGGTGCTCGCGTGCCTCGGGGTCCTGGGAGGGATCGACGTTCAGGATGAACGAGATCGACGGGTTCGGCCTGGCCTGCGGCCCGCCGTTCAGGAGGGTCAGGGGCGTGCCGGCGACGTCGATCTCGACGGTCATGACGCTGCCCCGGGGCTTCCCGCTGGGGTTGTCGAAGCTTTCAGGGTACCGCGAGGTTGCGGTGATGGTGGCCTCGGGTAGCAGGGAGGTGTAGACCTTGGCGGCCTCCTCGGCCTGATCGTCGAACCAGAGGCAGGGGGCGATGGTGGGCATGGTCGTGCATGCCCGCCAGCGGGGATAGCTGTGCCTCCTAGCGCGGCCGAGCGCCGGCCGGGCACCCGCGACCGACAGGACCGACGGGGGAGACCCCTAGTCGTGGAGGCCTTGGCCGTCCAAGATCCTCGGGATGCACCGCTGGACCCTGGCCGTCCGTGTCTGGGAGCGCTTGGCGCGGGAG
>CAYXGD010000040.1:0-14209 GCA_964464425.1 uncultured Thermoplasmatales archaeon | reverse complement strand
CAGGGCGCGATCGGCACCTTGCCCTTGGGCGTGTTCACGTTCTGGAAGTACTCCAAGCCCTCCTTACCGGCATCAGCGATCCGCAGGGCTGCGGCGTAGGCCCGGCCGATCTGGTGGAAGCGCTGCCCCATCTTCTTCAGCTTGTCTGGGTCATCGCGATGCTTGTGCATCTTGGCGACCCGGCGCCGGGCCCGCCGGAACGTGCACCACAAGGGACACGATCCCTGGCACTGCGGGGCCGCATCCTCGGGATGGTCCCGCAGGTAGGCAGCGTTCTTCAAGATCCGCTCGGTCATCTTGCTGGTGCCGGAGCGGATGGAACCGCGACGCCCCCTACGGGCCATGTGGGGGGATTGTCGATGGGGTCAAAAAGGGACGGGTCCAGGTCCGGTCAAGACTTGGACTTGTCGCGCTTGACCCAGTTGTAGCTGCGGCGCTTGGCGCT
Source organism: uncultured Thermoplasmatales archaeon (assembly GCA_964464425.1). Classification (GTDB taxonomy): domain Archaea; phylum Thermoplasmatota; class SW-10-69-26; order SW-10-69-26; family SW-10-69-26; genus CAYXGD01. The sequence goes on along the minus strand of CAYXGD010000040.1, from coordinate 13,764 downwards.
CTGGCCGAAGCCACAGGAGGCGCAGCGCTTCTTGCGGACGTGGAACGCGTGGTTCCCGCAGCGGCGACAGCGGATGTGGGTCTTCTTCTGCCGCTTGCCGAAGCTTGGGGTGCCTTTGCTCATGATGTCACCTTAGGGCGAGATGTACACGATACTGTCGCCGCGGATCACGACGAGGTCTCGCTTGGTCACCGTCTCGTCCTCGGTCCCGGCGTGGACGACCTCCTCGGCGTTCTTCAACGCGATGTTGAGGTGCGGGTGGTCGTAGCCGTGGAGCGTGCCCCGGTACTCGCGCCGGCCCCGAAGGTGCACGATGACGCGCTCGTCGAGGGCGGCGTGGAGGATATCAAGGGGACGCTTGTCCTGGTCCTCGGACATGGTGACCGTGTTGCGGCAGAAGCACGAACCCCATAAGAAGGTTCCGGCAGCCCGGGGTCCCCGCTTCGCCGCTCCGGCCGCCCTAGACCACCGGATCGCGCCGGTCGACCGGCGGCTCTTCGTTGGCCAACCGTCGGGCGATGGCGATCAACGCGAGGAGCGCGCCCAGCCCCATGATGGCGGCGCCGTCGGCCCGCTCGGCCATGAACTCACCGGCGATGAACGCCAGGAGGCCCAGGTTGAGCAGCCAGACCCCGGCGGCCTCGAGCTTGCCGGGCCCCGGCCGGCCCAGGGGGTACCACGACTGCATGGCGAGGATCAGGTTGGTGGCCAGGCCGATGAAGGTGACGTGGGTGAATGCCACAAGCAAGGCATGGGGCGGGTTCTGCCCCACCGAGAAGTACTTGGCGACCAGGAACACGAACAGGCCGATGTACACCGGGTAGGCCAGGGCCCCCCATGCCAGCGCTGTGTCGCGCGCGTTCCCGAACGGGTTGCGGGCCAACGGCCGCCAGCCGATCCGGGCGAGGTAGACGACGAAGCTCAGGACCAAGCCCAGGGTCCCCAGCGGGATCAGGGGTCCGATGCCGGCGAACAGGCCAGCAGCGGCCAGGAGGCCACCGGCGACGCCCAGGACCATCTGGGTCATGCCCCAGCGGCTCCAGCGCTGACCTTCCTCTGGGCGAGCCATCAGCTCGACGAAGCCAGCGAACGCCAGGGCCAGGTAGACGTCCATCGGGCCTGCGTGGGCGCCCACGAGGTCCCCGCCAGGCGGGGTCGGGGAGATGCCCGTCGAGTAGGTGAGGCCGCGTAGCACGCCCATGGTGGCCGCCACGGAGGCGACCATGAGGGCGCCGAAGAACAACAGGTGGACGGTCGTGACGGGCCACTGGCGACGGAGCTGGAAAGCCGTGTACAGGAAGGCGGTCCAGATGACGAGCGCGGTGAGCACGCCGAACACGGCCAGCAGCCAGAAGGGAGCCAGCTCGGTGAAGGTCAGGTAGAACGCGGCCACGTACCCGCCCGCGGCGGCCAAGCCGCCCCAGACGAACCCGTCGACGTTCCTGGCGTAGCGATCGCTGACCTGGCGTTGCCCTGTGAACGCCCAGATCGTCGTCGCGATCACGCTCAGCGTGATCCAACCGATCGAGCCGGCGTGGAGGTGGGCCAGGAGCTGGCCGCGACCCAGGGCTCCCTCTGTGACGATGTTCAGGAAGCCAAGAGAGATGTTCACGAGGAAGAGGACGCCGGCGCCCAGGTACAGGTGCTTGACGCTCCTCCAGACCCGCGGGTTCGAGACAGGGCGTATCATGGTCCTACCCCGGCCCGGTCCAACGCATGGCCAGGCAAGAACCCGTCGGTTCGGCTCCGCCAGCGACCGCTCACGGCGGATCGGGAGGGTAGCGGGCCGTGAGCAGCGCCGAGCCGGGGGCCTTGCTGAGCTTGGTCACCTCGATGTCCACGAGCCCGGCCTCGGTCATCCACGCCTGGACATCGACCTCCTCGTGGAGGTCGCCACCGAGGGCGGCCACGTACATCACACCCATGAGGCCGGCCAGCCCCCTGGTGGCGGGACCGAGCGTCATCCCGGGGAACTGGTCGGCGACGATCAGCCGCCCCTCGGGGGCCAGCGCGTCGGCGGCTCGAGCGACCAGTGACGCCGCCTCGGGGGCCGGGTGGCCGTGGAGCACGTTGAACAGGAGGATGATGTCGTAGCCCTCTCCGAGCCCATCGTCCGTGTAGTCCGCCGGCTGGAGGTCGATCCGGTCCGAGAGGCCGCGGTCCTCGACGTTGCTGGCAGCGGCCTCGAGGGGTGCGGGGAGGTCGAGGATCGTGGCCGAGAGGTCAGGGTGTGCCTCGCACAGGCCGATCGCGTAGAGCCCGTGGCCGCCACCGATGTCCAGCAGCCGGGCCTGGCCCTCGGGGACCGGGACCTTGTCGACGACCTCGTCGAGGACGACCCGGGCGAGATCCTCGAAGGTCGCCTGGGCCAGCGCCCAACGGCCGGGGGCCTCCCCCAGCCACGTGTAGAACGTCGCCTCGCTCGGGCCGTGACGCAGCGTCCTGGGCAGCGCCTCGTCGAGGTACGGGAGGACGAGCTGGTCCCAGAACCGCAGCCAGCGCCCCAACGTGGTCGGTGATCCCTCCAGGATCCATCGCTCGGTCATCGAGGTGTTCCGGTAGGTGCCGGCCTTGACGTCCAGGTAGCCCAAGGGGACCAGAAGGCCGAGCAGGGCCCGTGTCCCACGCCGATCCAGGGAGAGGGCCTGAGAGAGCCCCTCGGCTGTGCTGGGGCCGTGGTCCGCCAGGTGCTCGAAGATCCCAGCCTCGATCGCGGCGGAGAGCGCCTGCAGGCCACCGGCGCCGAGCAAGTCGAGCGCCGGGCCTGGTCCCTTGTTCGTCGTGATCAGGATCAGCCGTTCGAGGACGTTGGGGATCGCAGGCATGGGTGCTCCGGCCCTGGCGACGGGCCATCACCGATGGGTCGGCCCGGCAGAAAGCCTTGCCGTCGTGGTCAGTCGGCGTCGACCACGGTGGTCGGCTGGCAGCCGTCCTCGGTCACGATGACGGTGTGCTCGGCTTGGGCGACCAGCCCGTCACCATCCTCCCGCAGCACGCCGTAGGCCTTGATCGCCCCCTGACGTTCCAGGGTCTTCATCGCTCGAGGGAGGCGGCGGGGGTTGACCTCATCGGTCAGCCACCGGCTGGCGAAGGGCAGCTTGCTGTACCGGTCCTTGATGAGCTCCATGGCAGCGCGCGCGTCCTTCTGCCGTTGCCGGCGCTCGGTCTTGAAGTGGTAGATGCCGCCGTCCCGGGACTCGTAGATGTGCCCGGCGCCGTCGGTGGCGAAGGGCTCGATGGCGATGACCTGGTCGACCTCCAGGGTCTGGTTGCCGTGGGGCACGTTGGGGATCGAGATCCCAGCGTGCTGGGTCCAGCGCTCGATGGAGTGACCGGTCAGGTTCGAGACCGGCTTGGCGCCGAAGGACTGGATGGTGGTCTGGATCGCCTGGCCGATCTCCTTGACGCTCACGCCGGCCCGGACCACCTTCATGGCTCGGGTCAGCGCCGCCCGGGCAGCCTCGGCCAGGTCCTGGCCCCGGTCGCCGAGGACGATCGTGGTCGCTGTGTCCCCGATGTACCCGTCGATGTGGGCACCGATGTCGAGCTTGACGACGTCCTGGTCCCCGAAGGTCCGGTCGTCGTCGGGTTGGGCCGTGTCGTGGGCCGCGTCCTCGTCGATCGAGATGTTCACGGGGAAGGCAGGCTCGGCGCCGAGCTCCCGGACCTTCCCCTCGATGGCCTCGGCGACCTCGGTGAAGGTCACGCCTGGCTCGACCAGGGTGCGTCCGTACTCGCGGGCGCGGCCGGCGATGCTGCCGGCCTCCAACCACTTCTTCCGGGTCTCGTCATCCACGGGGCCAGACCTCCTGGAGCTTCGACCTCGACAGGGAGCCCTCTCGTATAACCCTAGGCTGCTTGCCCCGGGCATCGACCACGGTGCTGGCCGGCCCGGTCAAGGGGCCGACGTCGACGTAGGCGGCCACCTCATCGCCGAAGACCTCGATGGCTTCCTCGATCGTGTGGACCGAGGGCTCGCCGTGCCGGTTGGCGCTGGTCGATACCACGGGCCCTGCCTCGGAGATCGCCAGGGTCGCCGGTCGGTCGACGTACCGGACGCCCAGGGTCCCCTGCTCTGCCAGCAGGTGCTCAGGGCAGGCCTGGTCGGCCTCGAGGATCAGGGTGAGGGGTCCAGGCAGGAGCTCGCTGGCCAGGGCCTCGGCCACCGGGGTCCAGCGGGTCCAGGCCTTGGCTTGGTCGAGGTCGTGGAAGCAGCACGAGACCCCGCGGCCCGGCGGCAGGCCCTTGACCTCGAGCAACCGGCCGAAAGCGTCCGCCGAGCTGGCCAGGCAGCCGAGCCCGTAGAGGGTGTCGGTCGGGTAGACGGCCAGTCGATCGTCGGCCAGGGCCTCGATGGCCCGGGGTAGGGCCCTGCCGGCTGGTGGGTTAGCTCTCATCCTCCTTGTCCATGGCGTCCTTCAGGAGGTCACCCAGGGTCACCTTCCCAGCGCTGGAGGCCTTGGAGGTCTGCTGAGCGAGCTCGGTGTGCTCCGGCTTCTCCATGAGCGTGACGTCCAGGGCGCGTTCCAGCTTCTTGACGAGCGCGTCGCTGGGGTGGTGGTCGTTGCGCTCGGTGTGGCTGATCACCGACTTCTTCTCGTTGATCTGGTCGGCGAGCTCCTCGGGGGTGAGGTCCTTCTTCTGACGCGCCTTACGGACACGGTCGCCGTAGTCCTCGACGAGGACCTTCTCGTGCTCGGAGAAGACGTCCCGCCGCTTGCTCCGGCGCTTGCGTTTCTCAAGGCCCGCCTGGATGTTCGGCGTGCTATCGCTGCTGGAGGACCCGCCGCTCGAGGGGGAGGGGGTCGGCTCCACGACTTGGCCGAACTTGGCGCAGTCGGCGCAGACCTTCATCTTGTTCCCCTCGATCACAGCGGTCTTCAGGGGACCCTCCTTGCCGCACATCTCGCAGGGCATCGCCCATGCATCGGATGGCGTGACTTAAGGGTTCTACGCTTGGGGCCGCTCCGGACCCCCGTTGGGCCGGCGTCTACCCGGTCGGCCCCCTGGTCGGTGGGCTTCGCACGGCGACCCGTGGGACCATCGCACAACAAAGTCTTTAAAGGACACAGGTTCGTAGTTGACCCGAAGAGGTCCCATGAGCGGCGAGATGCACCTGGATCCCTCGAAATGGGATGAATATCATGAGTACCTGGCCGAGCGCCTCAAGAACATCGAGGCCAGGAACTCTCAACTTCGTGAACAGAAGCGGAAGATGGAGGACCAGGTCCGCTCTGAGCAGAACGACAAACAGCGCCTCGAGCGCGAGGTCCGGCACCTCCGGTCGGAGCTCGAGAAGCTGAAAGCGCCGCCGCTCGTGGTGGGCAACGTCAAGGATACCCTCGACGACGGCCGCGTGATCCTCAAGTCCACAGCTGGCCCCCACTTCGTGGTGCGCGTGGCCGAGTTCGTCGAGGCCGACGACCTGGTGCCCGGCTCCCGCGTCGGGCTCAACCAGCAGACCATGAGCGTCGTCAGCGTCCTCCCGCCATCGCGGGACCCCTCCGTGTACGGTGCCGAGGTCATCGACGCACCCAGCACGAACTACGAGGATATCGGCGGCCTCTCCGACCAGCTCCGCGATCTGCGCGAGGCTGTAGAGCTGCCCCTGACGCGGCCCGAGGTCTTCGACGACATCGGGATCCAAGCCCCCAACGGCGTGCTCCTCTACGGGCCGCCGGGCACGGGCAAGACCATGATGGCCAAGGCCGTGGCCGCACAGACCAACGCGGTCTTCATCAAGATCGTCGCCAGTGAGCTGGTCCAGAAGTACATCGGCGAGGGTGCCCGACTGGTCCGGGAGCTGTTCTCCCTGGCCCGGGACAAGGCCCCTGCCATCGTCTTCATCGACGAGCTCGACGCCGTGGGTGCCAGCCGCTACGAGGCCAGCACCAGCGGCGACCGCGAGGTCCAGCGCACCCTGATGCAGCTCCTCAGCGAGCTCGACGGGTTCGACTCCCGCGGCGACGTCAAGATCATCGGCGCCACCAACCGCGTCGACATGCTCGACTCGGCCCTGCTCCGCCCTGGCCGCTTCGACCGGATGATCGAGGTCCCTGCCCCCAACTTCGAGGGCCGCAAGGAGATCTTCAGCATCCACACTCGCGGCATGAAGCTGGGCGAGGAGCTCTCCGTGGACCAACTGGCCGGCATCGCCGGCGACGAGGCCACGGGCGCCGACATCAAGGCGATCTGCACCGAGGCCGGGATGATGGCGATCCGCGCCGAGCGCGACGCCGTCACCGCCGAGGACTTCCGCCGGGCCGTGGACAAGGTCCGCAAGAAGGCCCTCGAGACCCAGGAGCAGATGGCCCAGGACGCCGCGTTCGCCTGACCAGGCAGCCGCGGCCTCTCCCTCTCTTCTTCCTTCTCCTCCTCTCCCCTCTTCCAGCCCGAGCGCCGCGTCCGCGTGGCGATGCCCCGGGCCTATGGACCCTTCGCCTCCTCTGACATGCCCCTTTTCTGCCGGCCGCCCCCATGGGAGCACGAGCTGACATGACGACCGACACGTCCGACCAGGAGGACAGCGGGCAGCGGCCAAGCAAGGTCCGACGGGCTCTGCTCACAGTCCTCGCTGTCCTTTCTCTCCTCGTTGCCGGCTTCTTCGGCGCCAACCTGGCCATCGATCCCGACGGGCCGGACATGGAGGAGATGTTCTTCGCTACCGGCATCGGGATGTTCGCCCTGGCGGTGGCGGGCCTGATCCTCGTGTTCCGCGACCTCGAGGTGGCCCGACGGCTCGATCGGGGCCAGGTCGCCACGGCCTCCCACCAACACCGCGGGAGGGCGCAGGGACCCTGGGTCGAACCTGCTGCCCCGCCGATCATCGCGCTGGAGGCTGACCTCCCTGACGGACCCCCTCCATCGGCCCCGGGAGAGCCTGGGACGACCAGTCCCCGGATCCGTGACACGTTCTACGATGTCACCGTGCTCGAAGGTATCGATGTCGAGACCAGCAAGGATCTCGGCGACCACGGCATCGAGGACACGTGGGACCTGCGGGAGGTCGAACCAGAGGAGATCGCCGAGGCTGCCGACGTACCCATGGAGGTCGCCCGCCGCTGGCGCGCCATGGCCGAGCTGGTCGCCGCCGAGCCGCTGACGCCAGCGCACGCCGCCCTCCTCACACGTTGCGGGATCGGCTCGCTGGCCGCACTTGCTCGGGCTGACGCCGCCGCCCTCGCCGACCGCGTGAACCGGGTCTGGGCCGACGGGACCCTCCGCAGGCCAGGCCAGCGACTCGAGGCCGACGACGTTCGACCCTGGATCGATGCCGCCCGGGAGCACCGCCGTGAGCCCGCACCGCTAACCAGCTGACCCAGGCTCCGTGAACCGGACGACCGTGCCCTCCCCCTTGGCCCCGACGAGGTGCCGCTGGCCCAGGAACAAGGCGGCCACCGACAGGTTGGTCGCCAGGTGGCCGGTCAGCTCCCTGACCACGAACCCCGCACCCGGGAGATCGTAGAGCAAGGGGACGAGTTGATCGGCGGCGTGCACGTCCACCGTGGCAGGGCTACCAAGCTCCTCGACCAGCCCCTGCCCGCACCGCTCACCGACGGTCTCGCTGGGCACCCCCTTCTCGCCGAGCGCGTTGGCAGCCAGGACCGTGTGCTCGAACCTGGCGATCGCGTCGATGACCACGCCCGGGCTGCTCGCCTCGACCCGTTCGATCCTCTCCACCGGCTCGTAGGCCGTCTCCTCGAGGACCGCTCGGGCGGCTGCCAGCGTCCGCTCGGCCACGTGGTCCGGCAGCTGGGCGATACGGACGGACAGGTCGACCTCCTCGAGCGCCCCGCGCGCCTCCAGGGTGCCGGTCCAACCGGGGCCCACCCTCGGATGGATGCGGACCTTGAGCCTCCCGCCACCCTTGGGGTAGAACCCATGACGGGCCTCGAGCAGCTCGACCGTCACACCAGCCTTGGCTGCCAGGGGGATCAAGGCATGCTCCAGGTGGCCGAGCGTCGGTGCCCACTTCGTGTCGGTCCCGCCGGTGGCCTCCACGGTCAAGGGCTCGTCCAGGGCGGGGGCCAGGGGCAGAAGGGCCTGGAGGATGAGCAACGTGTTGGCCGCGGTCTCCGTCTCGACCCGGACCGTCCCGCCCTCGTGCTCGCCAGGGGTCAGCCGCACGCGGTGGGACCCGACCGTGGCACCCTCGAGCTGGCCCTCGCACGCCTGCGCGACAGCGTCGAGCGCGGCCACGTGCTGGGGGCGCAGGCCTGGGTTGCGCCTGCCGGCCCGGATGGCTGTGACCTCGACCGGTACCTGGGTCGCGGCCGCCAGCCCTGCGGCGGTCCGTAGCACCTGGCCGCCCCCCTCGCCCATGCTACCGTCGACGTGCAACGGGTCCACGGGCCAGCATCGGGTCCGACGGTTTCAACCCTGGCGCTGGGTCAGCCGCCGCAGCGCGTCCCGGGCCAGGGAGTAGACGGGATGGAAGGAGGGCGCGAAGCTGTCCGGGGCGCGGCGGACCCTCGCGTCCACGGCGCCGAGCAGGACGGGCTTGACCTCGGCGACCTCGGCCGGGTCGGGTGCCGGAGCGCTGGCCAGGCGTCCGGTGTACACGTGGCAGATCTCGTGCTCGCCGACCCCAGGGTCGTCGAACCGTACCCGGCCGATGTGCTCCAGGTCCGACGGCTCGGCCCCCAGCTCCTCGATCGCCTCCCGCTTGGCTGCCGTGGCCAACGGCTGGCCGGTGGGGACGTGGCCGGAGGCGCTCGACGTCCAGAGGCCAGGGTAGATGCGCTTGCGGGCCGACCGTCTCTGGAGGACCAGACGCCCAGCCCCGTCCAGGAGGAGAACGTGGACGGCGCGATGGAGCAGGCCGTCGGCGTGCACGCTTGCACGGGGAGCTTGCCCGACGACCTCGTCGTCCCGGTCCACGACGTCCAGGATCTCGTCGGTTGGATCGGTCAGGGTCTCACCGCCAGATCACGAAGAGCTGCGCGTAGACCGCGATCCCCATCACGATGCTGATCAACCACATGGGCGCCACCTTGCGGGCCAGTCGCTTGTGGGCACCGAAGTCCCTGCGGTAGGCGCGGACGAAGAGAACGGGGATCAGGCCCACCGTCACCAGCGCCAGGGCCATGTGGACCATCAAGAAGCCGAGGTAGAACGGGTAGGCCCAGCCCGGCGCATCGGGGTTGACCGCCCGGAACGAGGTGGGCCCCTCGGCGATGAGCCGGACGAGGTAGAGCACGAGGAACAAGCCGAACAGGCAGGTCGCCGTGATCATGATGGCCCGGTGGCGTGGCACCCGCCCACGCGTGCGGATCTCCCGCCACCCGAGGGCGATCAGCACGCCGACGATCGCCACGAGGGCCGTGTTGATCTCCGGGATGACCTCCAGGAAGCGTTCCCAGGTCTCGGCCACGGGTCGGTGAGATGGCATCTCCGTAAAGGCTTTAGTGCTCGCAAGCCCCCTACGCCGATAGGTTATGACGGCCCGTGGGCTCTCCGCCGGTGTCCTCCTCGTCCTGCTGGTCCTAGGACCATCGGTGCCGTCCGTAGCCGCCCAGGAGCAGGCAGGGACGACCAGCGTCGACCTCAGCGTCCCCGTCCTGCCCCGACCGGTGGCGCCCGGCACGTCCGAGGAGTTCAACGTCACGGTCCGCTACCAGTGGAACAACGGCTTCTCCAACGAACCGACCGAGATCCGGTTGGAGGTCGTCGAGGAGCCAGCGTGGCTCAACTCGACCTTCGAACCAGCGAGCATCGCGGTCTCCACCCAGAGCCAGACCCAGGCGGGGAACAACAGCGTCCAGGTCGTCCCGCGAGGCCAGGGGACGGAGACGGTCTCCGTCAACCTCAACATCTCCATCGCACCCGACGCCCCGTCGTTCGAGGAGGGGATCGCCACCTACCGGGTGATCGCCGAGGAGAACCCACCTCTCCAGGGCTCCGAGAAGGAGATCGAGTTCCCCGTCACCGCCGGGTTCTCCGGCGAGATCGGGGTGAGCCTGCCCAAGGGCGAGACCGTGGACGCCAACGGGGGCTTCCTGACCAAGGTCCCGCTGCGCATCGAGAACCAGGGCAACGGGCCGCTGCTCCTCCAGATCAACATCGTCCGGCAGCCCGCGGAGGCCAAGATCACGGCACCCGTCGACATCGCCCTCGGCGTCGAGGAGGGCGATCGGGTCGTGACCCCGGAGCTCGAGATCCGCGTCCCCTGGAAGGTCAGCGAGGAAGGGGAGGTCGCCGTCGAGGTCGTGCCGACCCACGCCCAGCGAGGTGTCAGGGGGTCCGTCCAGACGGTCAGCTTCCAGCTCGAGGGCGACAGTGCGGTCCCCGTGCCCGGGCCGGGCCCCATGATCGCGCCAGCGATCCTGGCCGCCGCCCTGCTCTTGGCCCGGCGCCGAGCTGCCCGCTGAGTTCGAGATGAACCAGTGGAAGGAGTGGAAATATGGACCCTGCTGGTCGGGGAGGGTTCCCCGGAAGTATCGCCCTCCTCGCGCCGGATGCATCCACCATACTTCGACAAGTATTAAATCGGGGTCCAGTGTCACTCATCCTGGATGGGCTGGTGCCTCCACGTTCTGGTTAGAGCGACCGGTGGAGCTCACCGCCTGCCATGCGGGTTGCGGATGGTGACACGTTGACGATCGCTGACGAGCTGGCCAAGAAACAACGGGAGATCTCCGTCTCCGAGTTCTTCGAGCGGAACAAGCACATCCTCGGCTTCGACAACACCACCCGGGCGCTGATCACCAGCGTCAAGGAGGGCGTCGACAACGCCTTGGATGCCTGCGAGGAAGCCAAGATCCTCCCGGACATCCGCGTCGAGATCCACGAGGACAGCGACGACGAGTACACGCTCGTCATCGAGGACAACGGGCCGGGCATCGTCAAGCGTGAGGTGCCCAACGTCTTCGGCCGCCTGCTCTACGGCTCCCGGTTCCACGCGATCCGCCAGAGCCGCGGCCAGCAGGGGATCGGCATCTCGGCTGTGGTGATGTACGGCCAGCTCACCTCGGGCCAACCGGCCATCATCAAGACCCGGACCGGGCCCGACCGCCCCGCCTACGAGATCCACCTGGGCATCGACACGAAGAAGAACAAGCCGGATGTCCAGGAGGAGGAGATCATCGAGTGGGACCGCGAGCACGGGACCCAGTTCGCGGTGACCATGGAGGGCCGGTACGTCCGCGGCACCCAGTCGATATACGAGTACCTGCGGACCACCAGCATCGTCAACCCGCACGCGGAGCTCACCCTCGTCGAGCCCGACGGGACCACCACCGTGTTCCCCAGGGCCAGCGAGAAGCTGCCCCCGGAGACGACCGAGATCAAACCCCACCCGCTGGGCATCGAACTCGGCCAGCTCCAGGCCATGGCCAAGAACACCGAGGCCACCAAGCTCACCAGCTTCCTGACCAACGACTTCACCCGGGTCGGCCTGGGCACGGCCCGTTCGATCCTCGAGGCCGCCGACCTGCGCGAGGACCGCAAGCCCCAGTACCTCCAGACCGAGCACTGCAAGGCCCTGATGAAGGCCTTCAAGGAGGTCCGGATCGTCTCGCCGCCGACCGACTGCCTGTCGCCCATCGGCGAGACCCTGATCCGCCGGGGCCTGCGCACCGAGTACAAGGACGCCAAGCTCATCGAGACGGCCACCCGCTCGGCCGAGGTCTACGGCGGGCATCCCTTCCAGGTCGAGGCCGCCATCGTCTACGGGGACCCCAAGCTCCCCAAGGACGACACGGTCACCATCATGCGGTTCGCCAACCGCGTCCCGCTTCTCTACCAGCGAGGCGGGTGCGTGTCCAGCAAGGCCATCGAGAGCATCGACTGGCGGCGCTACGACCTCGACCAGCGCGGCGGGAAGGGCATCCCCAGCGGTCAAGCGGCCATCCTGGTCCACGTGGCGTCCACCAACGTCCCGTTCACCAGCGAGTCCAAGGACGCTGTCGCCAAGATCCCGGAGATCGAGAACGAGATCGAGCTGGCCGTGCGCGAGTGCGCCCGCAAGATGCGCGCCCACATCCGCAAGCGCAAGAAGCTCAGCAAGATGCGGGAGAAGGAGAACGTCATCCGCAAGATCGTGCCCGCCCTTGCCGAGAAGAGCGCCCAGATCGTCGGCCAGGACACCCCCGACTACGAGCGGTCGATCGCCCGGATCATGAACGCGGTCATGGTCACCCCCACCATCGGGTTCGAGAGCGGCGTCGGCCACGACATCAGCATCAAGCTGGCCAACTACACCAGCCACGGCAAGAAGCTCCGTGTCATGGCCGAGCTCCCCAGCGAGGGCGAGGTCGAGGCCGTCGAGCCCAAGGGCGAGGTCGTCGGCAACAAGCTCGTCTGGGAGCTCTCCCGGATCAAGAGCAGCCAGAGCACGACCCTCTCCTACCGGATCCGTGGGCTGGAGGACGGCGACATCGACGAGGTCGACGTGTACATCGACGGGATCGATGCGACCCTGATCGCCGGTGCCGAGGCCTGGGAGTCCAAGGAGGAGCTGGACGTGGCCCCCGAGCCCATCGAGCTCGATGCGGACGGCAACCCCATCGACCAGGATGGCGCCGACGAGGAAGCCAAGGAGGTTGAAGCATGACGGCTCAACGCCACGCCGACGCTGGCGAACGCAAGGACGCGACCCTGGAGGCCCTGTACGAGATCGCCGAGCGGGTCTACGAGGACATCAAGGACGGCGAGGTGCCCAAGCTCCACGTCCCCGTCCGCTCGAAATCCAACATCGAGTTCGACGAGGACCTGGGCGTCTGGAAGTACGGCGACAGCGTCAGCACGCGGACGGCCAAGAAGGCCGACGGCGCCCTGATGCTGCTCCGGACGATGTACATGACCAACTTCATCCAGGAGATGCTCCAGACCGAGAAATCCTCGACGCTGCGGGAGATGTACTACATCTCCGAGGGCTGGGACCTGGCCAAGTTCGGCGACCAGTCGGAGAGCGACAAGCTGGCCGAGGACCTCGAGGTCGTCACCGAGCTCCTGCGTGAGGACTTCAAGCTCCGGCCAGAGGAGGATGGCGCCCGCGTGCTCGGCGACCTGACCATCTCGGAGACCACCCGCTCCGGCGACACGCGGACGATCAACTGCCGCGACGATGTCGGGGACTCGGGCTACTCGATCCCGTACAGCGTCGAGGAGGAGAAGCTCCGGTTCGAGGAGATCGATGCCGACTTCGTCATCGCCGTCGAGACCGGTGGTATGTTCGACCGGCTGGTCGAGAACGGCTTCGATGAGTCGCACCGAGCGGTCCTGGTCCACCTCAAGGGGCAGCCTGCGCGGTCGACCCGGCGGTTCCTCAAGCGGCTCAACGAGGAGTACGGCCTCCCCTGCCTGGTGTTCACCGATGGGGATCCCTGGTCCTACCGGATCTTCGCCTCGGTGGCCTACGGAGCCATCAAGACCGCCCACATCAGCGAGTACCTGGCCACACCGAGCGCCCAGTACCTGGGCGTGACGCCCAGCGACATCGTCAACTACGACCTCCCCAGCGACAAGCTGAGCGAGCAGGACGAGCGGGCGTTGAAGTCCGAGCTCACCGACCCGCGGTTCGCCGACGATCACTGGCAAGGAGAGATCCAGTTCCAGCTCGAGCTCGGCAAGAAGTCAGAGCAGCAGGCCCTGGCCAAGTACGGTCTCGACTTCGTGACCGACACCTACCTGCCCGAGAAGCTGGCCGAGATGGGGATCATCTGAACACGCGGTAGAGCTGCATAGCGCGTGTTCAGACGCCACGGTCAGCGAGCCGCAGAAGCGAGCCGACCGTGAGCGTCTCGAGGTTGCGGGAGCGGCTAC
>CAYXGD010000039.1:11375-14504 GCA_964464425.1 uncultured Thermoplasmatales archaeon | reverse complement strand
ACCCACGAGATCGCCGACGGCGTGCTCAAGACCAACCTGCGCCAGCTGGCCTGGGATGAGCTCGAGACCCCGTGCCGGTGCCTGCGGTGCCGGGAGGCCTCGCGCAAGGCCCACGGGCCGCTGAACCTCGAACCGGTCACCCGGCGCTACGAGGCCTCCGGCGGGGAGGAGCTCCTGCTCTCCGTCGAGGACCCCGACCAGGACGCCGTCGTCGGCTACTGCCGGCTCCGGTTCCCCTCCGAGGGGGCCCACCGACCGGAGGTCCAGGATCGGGCCATCGTCCGGGAGCTCAAGGTGGTCGGCAGCGAGGTGCCCATCGACCAGGCCCCTGATGCCCGGACAGCCCACCAGCACCGGGGCCACGGCAAGCGGCTGATGGCCCGGGCTGAGGCCGCGGCCCAGGAGGCTGGCTACGACGAGCTACTGGTGACCGCCGGCATCGGGACCCGGGCGTACTATGCCAAGCTCGGGTACGAACGATTGGGCGCCTACGTGGTCAAGCAACTGCGTTGACCAGGCCGGCCCCATCGCAGCCAACAACGATCATCTCAGCTGGGGAGCTCCCTCCGGGATCCTGGATGCGTTTCGCATGCCGATCCTCTGCGGCCGAGCGCCCTACCCGTCAAACGGCTTCCCTGGCCACAAGGTCGAGGTCCCAGCCTTCCTGGTCGCCGAGCCCCGATCGGTGGAACGAGCGATCGATGCCAATCTGCACCCGGCCCAACGCCGGAGACGATACGGATCCTTTATCCGCGCCATCGAACCCGGTAGATTGATATCCAAGCATGGGCTAAATAGCGGGTAGAGGAGGAGACGGAATGGCCAACAAACCCCGGCCCCGGTGCCCCGAGTGCGGGCAGGCGATGGACCCGCTCTACCGCAAGCGGCCCCATGGGACGACCTACGCCCGCGCCGGCGACTCGTTCTACTGCCACGAGCACGACGTCCTGGCCAAGGGGCGTCCGACCTCCAAGGCCCAGGGGCCCGACTTCATCGAGTGACGGCGGCCCTCACGCGGCCAGCCGGACCCGACCGACCCCGTCAGCCCGCTCCTTCTCCCGCAGGCCGATCAGATCGGACCGGACAGCGCTGGCCGTCTCCTGAGGCCCCGCGCCAGGTCCCTTCAGGACGATGCTGCCGGCACCTGCCAGGACGATCCTGAGCGCCACCTGAGGCCCGGTGACGCCGAACGGTCCGTCGACCGGCACCTCCACCGGCGCGACCCGCGCTCCCTCCTCGTCGACCCTGGCGAGCAGCCGGATGGCGAAGCCCCGCTGTTCGGCGGCCCGGCAGGCGGCCTCGTCGATCCCGCCGATGCCGTCCACGCTGACCTCATCCAGCGACAGCTGTGACCCGTAGGCGACCTGGTGGAGCAGGGCGGCCTTGGCTCCGGCGTCCAGCCCGGTCAGATCGTGGGTCGGGTCGGCCTCCAGCAAGCCTTCCTCGCGGGCAAGGGCCAAGGCGGTCTCCCGGGAGCTGCCGGCCTCCATGGCCGACAGGACCCGGGTCGTCGACCCGTTGAGGACACCGTCGATCCGCTCGATCCGGTCGCCCCTGAAGGCGGTCTGGAGGGTCTCGAGGACCGGCACCGACCCAGCCACGGCGGCGCTCTTGACCAGGCGGCCCCGCGAGGTCGCCACGCTCTGGGCCAGCTCGACGGGACGCAGCGCGGGCGCCGCCTTCGCGGCGGTCACCACGTCCCGGCCTGCGGCCAGGGCGGCCTGCACCTCTGCCAGGCTCCCCCGAGGGTCCTTCAGGTCGCTGGGGGTGAGCTGGACGACCACGTCGGCCGGTGCTCGGGCTGCGGCCTGGGTGGCCGTCCAAGAGGTCGCGCGCCCCGGGCCGGCCAGCACCGAGCCCTCGGCCCGCTTGGCGGCGACCACCCCCCCGAGGTCGAGCCCGTCGGGGTCCACCAGGGTCCCGCTCGTGTCCGTGGCGCTGACGACGGCGACCCCGTCCTCCTGCCGGAGCTGCTCGCAGAGCGCCTGACCGACCTGGCCGAGGCCCAGGACCGCGACCTGGAGCTCAGGCATCGGGGAGGACCTCGTGCTCAGCTGCTCGGTCCAGGCCGGCGACGAGATCCTCGAGCAGGTCGTCGGCTGCCTCCAGACCGACCGAGACCCGGAGCAACCCGTCGCCGATCCCCAGGGCCTCGCGTTCCTCTCGGGGCAGGCTCTCGTGGGTCATCGTGGCCGGGTGGGTCACCAGCGTGTGGGCCCCGCCGAGGTGCTCGGCCAGGGTGAGGACCTCGAGCCCCTCGGCCAGCCGGTGCACCGCGTCCAGCCCGCCGGCCAGCTCGACCGTCAGCATGTTGCCGCCCACGGTCTGCTGTCGCTGGGCCAGGTCGCGCTGCGGGAAGCTGGCCAGCCACGGGTGGGTCACGCTCGCCACGGCCGGGTGGTCCTCGATGGCTTGCGCGATGGCCAGGGCGCTCTCGCTGGCAGCCTGGAGGCGCAGGGGCAAGGTCTCGATGCCCCGCAGGGTCAACCAAGCATCGAAGGGGTCCTGGTTCGTGCCGGCGGTCTTGCGCACGTGCTGGAGCTCGGTGTAGAGCTCCGGGTCATCCCGGACGATCACCGCGCCACCGATGGTCGTGCCGTGGCCCTCCAGCAGCTTGGTCGTGCTATGGGTGGCCAGATCCGCGCCCAGCTCAAGCACCGGTTGCCCAAGCGGCGTCAGGAACGTGTTGTCCACGGCCACCAGGGCGCCTGCCTCGTGGGCCGCACGGATGCAGCCGTCGAGGTCAGCCAGCTTGAGGGTCGGGTTGCCGGGGCTCTCCAGCAGGACCAACCGGGTCTCTGGACGGATCGCGTCGGCCAGCTGGGCGGGGTCGCTGGCATCGGCCAAGGTGGCCTCGACCTCGTAGGGTTCGTAGACGGTCCGGACCAGGCGGGTGGTGCCGCCGTAGACCACGTCGGAGAGCACCACGTGGTCCCCGGCCGAGAGGGTCGCGCGGAGCACGGCGTCGATGGCCGCCATGCCCGAACCGAAGGCGACCGCGCCGATCCCGCCGGCCAAGCCCCGGAGGCGTTCCTCCAGGGCGGCCACCGTCGGGTTGGCCGACCGGGAGTAGGTGAACCCCTTGTGCTTGCCCAGCCCCTCCTGGGCGTAGGTGGTCGTCAGGTGCGG
>CAYXGD010000039.1:0-11275 GCA_964464425.1 uncultured Thermoplasmatales archaeon | reverse complement strand
CCTCGAGGATCGCCTCGAAGCCGTGCTCGACGAGCCAGGCGTCGTCGTAGAACGTGGTCAGGTAGTTCCGACCGGTGTCCGCCAGGATCGCCACGACGTTGGCCTCCGGTGGCAGGTCAACGGCCACGCGCTCTGCACCGACGATCGCCGACCCGCTGGACCCGCCGACGAGCAGGCCCTCCTGGCGGGCCAGGCGGCGGGCGCGTTGGAAGCTCTCTTGGTCGCTGACGACCTCGAACCGGTCGACCAGCTCGATGTCCAAGCCCTCGGGCACGAAGTCGTCCCCGATGCCCTCGACCTTGTACGGCTGGGCTCGGCCACCGTGGATGACGCTCCCCTCGGGGTCCACGCAGACGATGAGGGCGTCGGGTCGGGCAGCCTTGAGGGCCCGCCCGGTCCCGGTCAGGGTCCCGCCGGTACCGGCCCCACAGACCAGGGCATCGACCTGGCCGTCGAGGGCCTCGAGGATCTCGGGCCCGGTCGTGGCCTCGTGGGCTTCGGCGTTGGCCGGCGAGCCGAACTGATCGAGGTAGACCCCGCCACGCTCGGCGGCGATGCGCTGGGCGACCTCGACGTAGTGGTCGGGGCTCCCGGGTTCGGCGTTGGGGGTGACGACGAGCTCGGCACCGTAGGCCTCGACGAGCCGGCGCTTCTCGGTGCTCATCTTCTCCGGTAGGGTGATCACCAGGTCGTAGCCGCGCACGGAGCAAGCCTGGGCGAGAGCGACGGCGGTGTTCCCGCTGGAGGCCTCGACGACCAGGCCGCCGGGCTCGAGATCGCGGTCCTCGGCGGCGTCAAGCAGCGCCTGGCCGATCCGGTCCTTGATGCTAGCCCCAGGGTTGAGGAACTCGCACTTCCCCCAGACGGTCGCACCGCGTTCGGGTGACGCGCTGGGTAGGCGCACCAGCGGGGTCCCGCCGACCAGCTCGACGACGCTGTCAACACGCTGGGTGCGGGCCACGGGTGCCAGGCCTCCACAGGATCGGGTCGGCGGCGGTCGGGGTCTGGCGCAGGTGGGTGGCTCGGCCGGTCGGCATCATGCGGGGACGCATGGAACCCCCAAGTCGCATGATGAATAAGTAAGTCACGGATTATGCGTGGAAAGAATCAGCGGGGAGGCGTCGTGCCAGGTGACCAAGGGCACGCTCCAGGATCACAGCGGCTTGTAGGACCTCCCCGACGGCCACGTGCTCGTCGGGGGTGTGGTCCAGGCTGGGATCGCCGGGCCCGTAGGCCGAGGCCTGGACATCCCAGGCTTGGGCGATCACGTTCCAGTCGCTGGTACCGGTCTTGACCACCTGGCGGGCCTGGGTGGCGTCCTCGGCCAGGGCGGCCCGCAGGCAGGTGGCCACGGGGTCCCGGGGGGTCACCTTCACCGCCGGGATGGCCTCCTCGACGACGAGCTCGACCCCCTCGGGGAGCTGGGCCTCGAGCTCGCCGGTGGCCGGGACCTCCCCGGGCAGGCGAAGGTCGATGGTCGCTCGTGCTGTCTCCTGATCGGTGCCACGGTCGGCCGCCAGGTCCGTCACGCGCAGCGTGGCCTCATCGAAGGCCGGGTCCCGCTCGGGGTTGCCGGTCCAGTCGGTCAGGGCGTCGAGGCCGGCCATCAGCCGCTCGCTGGCGGTGGCCTGCCCGGCGCCGGGGTGGCTGGGCTGGGCCGTGGCGATCAGCTGGCCCCGCAGGCAACCCTTGTAGCCGAGGCCGATGGTGCTCAGGCCGGTGGGCTCGGCGATGATCACGGCGTCGGGGGCCGCAGCCTCCTCGATCAGATGCCGCGCACCTCGGCTGTCGGTCTCCTCGCCGACGGCTGCCACGAGTTCGACCCGGAGAGGGGGGTTGTCCAGGCAGGCTAGGGCGGTCGCGTGGGCGACCAGGGGACCCTTGGCGTCCACGGCCCCGCGTCCCCAGAGCACGTCGTCCTCCCAGCGGACCGGGGGCTGGCCCGGCACGGTATCGATGTGGCCCAGCAGGAGCACCCGGGGCCCTCGATCGGGGCCTCGGGCGGCGTGGACGTTGCTCGCCTCGTCGAGCCAGGGGGACAGACCCCAAGCCTCCAGCTGAGCGACCAGTCGATCGGCTGCCTTGGCCTCCTGCCCGCTCGGGCTGGGCGTGGCCACGAGGGCCTCCAACAGGTCGGCGACCTCCTGGGCCGATGGCTGGGTCAAGGCCGCGCCCCCCGAGCGTAACGGGCCTGGACGGTGGCCAGGGCGTCCTCGGTGGCTCCGACCAGCCGGTCGACCCCCTCGTCGTCGAGGGTCAGGGGTGGCAGGAACCGGAGCACGTTGTCGCCGGCCGGCAGGGCCAGCACGCCGTCGGTCTGCAGGGCCTTGAGCACCGGCGTGGCTCGCACGCCCAGCTCGACCCCCACCATGAGGCCTTGGCTGCGGACCTGGCGGATAAGGCCGCTGTCGATCCCGGCCAGGCCCTCGTGCAGCCGCTGCCCTTGGGCCTGGGCCTGGTGGGCCAGTCCCTCGTCGTCGAGGATGCCGAGCACGGCCAGGGCGGCCTGGCAGGCGACCGGGGAGCCGCCGAAGGTCGTGCCGTGCTGGCCCTTGCCGAGCGGGTCGATCCGCTCGTGGGCGATCGTCGCGCCCAGGGGCAGCCCGGCGGCCAGGCTCTTGGCCAGGCAGACCAGGTCCGGCTTGACCCCGGCACCGTGCAGGGCCAGGTCGTGGCCGGTGCGGCCCAGGCCGGTCTGCACCTCGTCGAGGATGACCAAGGCACCGGCCTCGCGAGCCAGGTCCACCACGGCCTCGAGGAACCCGTCGGGGGCCGGGCGCACCCCGGCCTCACCCTGGACCGGTTCGAGGAGCACGGCGGCCACGTCCTCGTCGAGCTGGCCGGCCAGGGCCTCCAGGTCGCCCCAAGGTGTGAAGCGCGTGGCGCCCAGCCGCTCCTGGAACGGCGCCCGGTAGGAGGGACGGTGGGTGGCCGCAAGCGCGCCAAGGCTGCGGCCGTGGAACCCGCCCTCGAAGGCGACCAGCTCGGAACGGCCGGTGGTGGCCACGGCCGTCTTGATCGCGGCCTCGATCGCCTCGGTCCCGGAGTTGGACAGGAAGACCCGACCGGCCCAGGGCCCGGCCAGGTCCAGCAGAGCCTCGGTGAGCTGGGAGCGAGCCGGGTGGGCGAAGACCTGGCTGGTGTGGGTCAGGCCCTGGCTGGCCTGCTCGATGGCCTCGACGACCCGGGGGTGGGCGTGGCCGACGTTCATGGTGCCGTAGCTGGCCCCACCGGCGTCCAGGTAGGCCCGGTCCTGGTCGTCCCAGACGGTGGTGCCCTGGCCGCGGGTCAGGGTCAGGCCCCGGTGGGGGAACACGCCGAAGCCGTGGGTGACCTCGGATGGTGGGCTCATCCGACGACCTCCGTCGCGTCGCCGGCCAGGGCTCGGTCGACCGGCTCGGGCTGCAGGCCGCTGCCGATCAGGGCCCGAGGGACCTCGCCCTCGAGGGCCTCCTGGCAGGCGACCAGCTTGCGGACCATGCCGCCGCTGGCGTCCTGGCCGAGCAGCGCCTCGACCTTCCCGGCGTCCAGACGGTCCAGCCTGCTGGTCGGGTCCTCGGGGTCGGCCAGGAACCCGGGCACGTCGGTCAGCAGGACCAGCGCCTCGGCATCCAGGGCGGCGGCCAGGGCAGCCGCGGCCCGATCGCCGTCGACGGACAGCCAACCCTCGCCGTCCATCGCCATGGGGGTGACCACCGGCAGCTGGCCGGCCGCCAGGGCCTCGCGGACGGGTGTCGGCTCGACCGTCCCGACCCGGCCGCTGCGGTTACCTCGGACCAGCAGGACCCGGCCGTCGCCGGTGGCATGGCGCAGCACCGGCTTGGCTTGACCCCAGACCAGGGGGGTCTGGATGCCCAGGTGATCGACCGACCGTCCAAGGCCTTCCAGACGGGTCGCCAGATCGGCGCCGACGTCGTGGGCGGCCTGGCGCATGGCTTGGATGACGTGGTGGTCGGTGAACCGCGAGGTGACCCCGGAGGGGGAGCAGATGGTGCGCGGCTCGACGCCGAGCTCCCGGCAGCGTCGGGTGGTCTGGGGGCCGAAGCCGTGGACCAGGACGACGTCGTCCCGCCCGGCCAGCTCCTCGAGCAGGCCGTCGCACCGGTCGGCGATGCTGCCTCCGATCTTGACGACGATCATGGGAAGGCTGCCACCCCGTCCAGGCCAGCGGTCTCGTCGAACCCGAGGCGAAGGTTCATCGACTGCACGGCCGAGCCGGCAGCCCCCTTGCCCAGGTTGTCGATGGCGCAGAGGACGACGGCCCCGGAGCCGTCGGGACGGACCATGGCGGCGACCTGGGCACGGTTGGTCCCGGCGACGAACCGTGGCTCGGGCACACCGCCCGGCCCGGGGCGGCCAGGTAGGACGTCGACGAAGGGCGCCTCCCGGTAGGCTTCCAGCAGGGCCCGGCGCAGGGTCCGGGCGTCGGTGCCGTCCGGGATCGGGACCTGGGCGGTCTGCAGGATGCCACGGGTCATGTCGGTGGCGTGCGCCGAGAACCAGAGCGGGTTCTCGGATCGGTCGACGGTCGCCTGCCGGATCTCAGCCTCGTGCCGGTGGCCGACCGGCGCGTAGGGGCGCACGGTGCCGGCTCGGGCAGCGTGGCTGGACCACCGGCCGCCGTCGAGACCGCCGGCGGTGGAGCCGATCTTGCCGTCCAGCGTGATGGGGCCCTCGGCGATCAAGCCGGCCCGGGCCAAGGGCATCAAGGCAAGGATGGCGCTGGTGGCCAGGCAGCCGGGCCCGGCGATCAGATCGCTCTTGGTGATCGGGGTCGCGTCCAGCTCGGGCAGGCCGTAGGCGGCCTCCCCTAACCGGTCGGGGCAGGGGTGCTGGGACCCGTAGGTGGCCTGGTAGACCGCCGGGTCGGTCAGCCGGAAGTCGCTGGAGAGGTCGATGACGGTCCCGGCGCTGGCCAGGAGCCCGTCGATCTGGCCGGCGGTGGTGCCGTGAGGCGTCGCCGTGAACAGGACGTCGAGCTCGGGGAGCGTGTCGGGGTCGCTGAACCGGAGCGGGGTTCGGCCGGTGAGCTGCGGGTGGGCCCCGGTCACCGGGCGGCCGGCCATCGACCGGCTGGAGGCCCAGGTGACCTCGACCTCCGGGTGGCCGACCAGGTAGCGCAGCAGCTCGCCGCCGGTGGCCCCGCTGGCTCCCAGGATGCCGACCTCGGGCATCAGGCCACCACCTCGGCGGTCGAGGCGATGTGCTCGAGGACCCGGTGGGGGAGCTCGACGCCGGTGGGTTCGATGCTGTTGCGGAACTCCATGGTCGCGTTGACCTCGTGGACGACCAGGCCCTCGGGGCTCTCCATCAGGTCGATGGCGAGCACCGTGTCCAGCCCGCCGCCGACGGCGTGGGCGGCCTGCTGGCAGATCGCGTCGAGCTCGTCGGTGACCGGGCAGCCCTCGGCGGTGGCGCCACGGGCCGTGTTGGTCAGCCAGTGGTCGCTGACCCGGTGGATCGCGGCCACGGTCTCGTCGCCGATGACGAAGGCCCGGACATCGCGCCCGGGCTTCTCGACGAAGGCCTGGAGGTAGTGCTGGTGGTGGAGCGGATGGCCGAGGACCTCGCGCTGCTCGAGCACGGCCTCCAGGGCATCCTGGTCGGAGAGCCGGTTGACCATGCGGGCCCACGAGCCCTGGAGGGGCTTGGTGACCACGGGGTAGCCCAGCGCCTCTGCGGCCTCGAGGGCCGCCTCGGACGTCGTGGCTAGGCGTGTGGCTGGGGTGGGCACGTCGTGCTCGGCCAAGGCCAGGCTCGTGGCCCACTTGTCGCCGCAGGTCGCGATGACGTCGTGGGGGTTGACGCACCGGATCCCATGGCGTTCCAGGGCCCGGGTGACGACCAGGGATCGGTTCAGGCTGAGGGTGCGGACGAGGACCTGGTCGACCTCGTCGGCCCAGGCCGGCGGTCGGTGGACGTCGAGCACGAGCTCCTCGTCCCAGATCGGCTCCACGTCGAGACCGAGGTCCTCGGCGGCCTCGAGGAGCAGACGTTCCTCCGCGCGCAGCCGGGTGTAGATGAGGCCCAGGCTCATGCTGGGACCTCCTGGAGCTGGGTGATGATCGCATCGGTCACGGTCGCCGTGGTGGATCGGCCGCCCAGGTCCGGCGTGCGGGTCCCGGGTGCGCGGATCGCCCGGGTCACGGCCCGTTCCAGCGCGTTCCCGGCCTCGGCGTGGCCGAGGTGATCGAGCAGGAGGCTGGCCGAGAGCAGGCTGGCTGCCGGGTTGGCGATGCCCTGCCCGGCGATATCTGGGGCGGTCCCGTGGACGGGTTCGGCGATGGGCGGCCCATCGCCCAGGGTGAGCGAGGGGGCCAGGCCCAGACCACCGGCCAGGCCGGCGGTGAGGTCGCTGAGCAGGTCGCCGTAGAGGTTGGGGGCCAGGATGTGGACAGGGCCGCTGGGGTCCAGGGCCAGGTCGTGGGCCAGGGCGTCGACCAGTTGGTCCTCGACCGGGCGGTCGAGCTCGTCGGCGACGGCCTGGACGGTCTCGAGGAACAGCCCGTCGGTGGCCGGCAGGACCGTGGCCTTGTGGGCGACCACGGGCACGGCCTCGGTCGGGATCAAGGGAAGGGCTAGCTCGGCGAAGCGCCGGGTGGCGGTCTCGGTGATCGGTCGCTGGGCGACGGCACCGTCCTCGGTCCTGGATTCGTCCTGGACGTAGAGATCCTCGGTGAGCTCGCGGTAGACGGTCACGTCGACGTCAGGCTGACCGGTCAGCCGGCCCACGGCGGGTCTCAGGCTGAGCCGGGCGCCGGTGAGCTGGCGCAGGGCCAGGACGGCCGACGGCTCGCCGGGCCGGGTCTCGGTGGCGCCGAACAGGATCCCGTCGAGGGCCTCGTCCTGGATCAGCGCCCGGGTGTCTGGCGCGATGACCTCGCCGTGCTCGGCAAGGGCGCGTCGGCCGGCAAGGCCGTCCTCCACCGTCAGGTCGGGGACGAGGAGATCGAGGACATCGGTCGTGGCTTGGGTG
Organism: uncultured Thermoplasmatales archaeon; assembly: GCA_964464425.1. Taxonomy (GTDB): domain Archaea; phylum Thermoplasmatota; class SW-10-69-26; order SW-10-69-26; family SW-10-69-26; genus CAYXGD01. The sequence goes on along the minus strand of CAYXGD010000039.1, from coordinate 4,299 downwards.
ACCTCGGGGCCGATGCCGTCGCCGGGTAGGACCAGGAGCCGGGTCACAGCTCGATCCCCCTGGCGCGCACGTACGGGATGATCCCGCCGGCCTCGGTGATCTCGGACATCAGGCCGGTGGCCCCCTCGACCTCGACGATCTCATCGCCGAGGTGGAGCTGGCCGGCCTCCAGGTCGAGGCGGACCTCGTCGCCGTCGGCGATCCGGTCGCGGATGCCGGGGACGGTGACCACGGGCAGGCCGACGTTGACGGCGTTCCGGTAGAAGATCCGCGCGAAGCTCTCGGCCACGACCCCGGCGATCCCGCTGGCGTGCAGGGCCCGGGGGGCGCTCTCCCTGGAGCTGCCGCAGCCGAAGTTCTGCCCGGCGACGACCACGTCGCCCTCGGCGACCTCATGGCGGAACTCGGGTCGGTCCTCCCGGAAGGCGGCCTGGGCCAGCTCGTCCGGGTCGGTGGTCACGTTGTACCGGCCGGGCGTGATGACGTCGGTGCTGACGTTATCGCCGAAGCACCAGGCGCGCGGCATCAGGCCTCACCCCCAGCGACGATCGGGGTGGCTTCCCGAGGCACGGTGATGTGGCCGGTGACCGCCGAGGTGGCCGCCACGACCGGCGAGGCCAGGTAGATCTCGGCCTCGGGGCTGCCCATGCGGCCCGGCGGGTTCCGGTTGAAGGTGGTCAGGCACCGCTGACCGGGGGCGAGCACGCCCTGGTGGCGGCCCAGGCAGGGCCCGCACCCGGCGGCCAGGACCGTGCAGCCCAGGTCCTCGAGCTCGTCGAGCAGGCCCGAGGCGCGCGCCTGCCGGGTGACCTCCCGGCTCCCGGGCACGATCAGCGTCTGGACGCTGACCTGTTGGCCACCGAGGGCCTCGGCGAAGACCTCGAGGTCCTCCAGGCGTCCGTTGGTGCACGAGCCGATGACGACCTGGTCGAGCTCGACGTCGGCGTACTCCCGGGCCGGCGCTAGGGCCTCGAGCCGGTCGGGCCCGCTGACCAGGGGCTCGAGCTGGGAGAGGTCGATCTCCACGGTGCGTACGTACTCGGCGTCGGGGCCGGGACGCAGGTGAGCGCTGGGCTCCCGACCATGGGCGTCCAGCCAGTCGTCGGTGACCGCATCGGTCTCGCAGGTGGCCGTCTTGGCGCCCAGGTCGACGACCATGTTGGCCAGGGTGAACCGGGCGTCCATCGACAGCGCGTGCCAGCCGGGCCCGCCGAACTCCATGGCCAGGTAGGTGGCCCCGTCCGGGCCCAGGCGGTCGGCCAGGGTCAGGCAGACGTCCTTGGCGGTCACGCCCGGCGCCGGCGTGCCGGTCAGCTCGACGCGTAGGCTCTCGGGCACCCGGAACCAGGTCCGGCCGGTGGCCCAGGCGATGGCGACGTCGGTGCTACCGACACCGGTGGCGAAGGCGCCCAGGGCCCCGCCGTTGCAGGTGTGGCTGTCGGCGCCAAGGACCAGGTCGCCGGGCCCGAACAGGCCCTGCTCGGGCAGGACGAGGTGGCAGATCCCCTGACCGGGGTAGAACTGCTCGATGCCCATCTCGTCGATGAACCCGCGGATGCGGGCCTGGTGCTTGGCGAAGGTCTGGTTGGGTGCCGGGTAGGCGTGGTCGAAGACGATGGCGACCCGGTCGGGGTCGGCCAGCGCGGGCTCTCGGTCGGTGCCCTCGAACAGCTCCTCGAAGGCGCTGATCGAGAGGGGGGTCGTGGCGTCGTGGCTGTAGATCAGGTCCAGGTCGCGGATCACGTGATCCCCTGCCTGGCCGTCCAGCAGTTGTTCGGCGATGGTGCTCATCGGGGGGCCTCCTGGGTGGGAGCCTGGGGGGTCGGGTCGGCTGGTTGGGAGGCAGGCTCCTCGAGGTCCTCCCGGGCCAGCTGGATGGTGCGCACGAGACGCACCAGGCGGTCGTCGTCGAGCTCTGGCGTGCCCAGGGCCTTGACCACGTGCAGGACGCGGTCGACCAGGTCCGGGCTGGGGTCGATGCCGACGGCCTGTAGCCGGTGTTGCACGGCCGCCCGGCCGCTCATGCGGTCCAGGACGATCCGGCGGGTGCGACCGACCAGGCCGGCCGGGATGAACTCGTAGTGGCGAGGGTCCTGGAGGACGGCAGCCACGTGGAGCCCGGCGTTGTGGGCGAAGGCGTGCTCGCCCACGATGGGGGCCTGGGCAGGGTTCGGCAAGCCGGTGGCCTGGGCCACGGTCTCGGCCAGCTCGGGCAGCAGGTCGAGCTGCCAGCGATCCCCGAGGCCCTGGTCCAGGGTCAACGCGGTGGCCATGGGGGCCAGCGAGGTGATCCCGCACCGCTCGCCGATGCCGTTGACGGTCGTGTCGACGAGACGGGCGCCGGCCTCGACGGCCGACAGGCTGTTGGCCACGGCCATCCCGAGGTCGTCGTGGCAGTGGACGTTGACGGGCACGTCCAGGGCGTCGACCAGCCGGGCGACGAACCCGTGCATGCGCGACGGGGTCATGCAGCCGGCGGTGTCGGCCACGCTGATCCGGTCGGCACCGGCCTCGATGGCGGCCTGGCTGACCTCGATCACCGTCGGCAGGGGGGTGCGGACGGTGTCCTCGGGCGTGTAGCGGACCTGGAGCCCATGCTCCCGGGCCAGCTCGACGGCGTCGGTGATCAGCTCGGTGGCCTGCTCGAGATCCCGGCGGAAGCGCTGCTCCAGGGCCGGGTCGCTGACGCTGAAGAAGATGCCGACCCAGTCCGCCTCGCTGGCCGCCGCGGCCTCGATGTCGGCCGGCAGGGCCCGGGCGTGAGCCAGGGTCTGGCAGGCAAGGCCCTCGGTGGCCAGGGCCCGGGCATCCCGGGCGATGGTACCGGAGACCTGCGGGTGCCCGATCTCCAGGATGTCGATCCCGAAGGCGTCGAGCCGATGGGCGATGGCGAGCTTGTCGTCGAGCGTGAGCGTCACGCCGGGCGTCTGCTCGCCCTCGCGGAGCGTGGTGTCGAGAAGCTCGACCGGCTCGTCGGCCGGCCGGCTACGCTGAGAAGGAGGTTGATCAACGTTTTTCCCAGTGCGCCGCGGGCTGCCAGCAGGCGGCGCTCGCGTCGGACGGGGTCGGGGGAGCGGCGTCTCGGGTCAGCTTACTCCCCCCAGTCCTCTTCGATCTCGGGCGCGGGGGCGAGCATGAGGGGCTCGATGCCGCGAACCTCGAGCTCTCCGTCGCAGGTGGGACAATCGACGAGCTCTCCAAGCAGGGGGTCCTCCAGCTCGATGGAGGCCTCGCACTCGGGGCACTGTTCTTGCTGCACTTCGATAGGGGTCATGGTTCTGGCTCCTTGGTCGGGAAGCGTTCGTTGAGGATGACGCGGGTCCGCGTCGCACGGGCCGGCTTGATGCGCCGGATCCCGTCGACGACGTCGTTGAGGCCCTGGGTCGAGTCGGTGTTGACCAGCGCGGCCAGGTCCCAGTCGCCGGTGAGCTCCCAGACCTCCTCGACGCCGGGCAGGCCCAGGACCTCGTCGGCGACGTCGTCGCCGAGGACGTTGGTCTCGACCTCCACCTCGACCAGGGCGCGGACGTTGGCGCCGCGGACCCGGACGGTGAACTGCTGGATGATGCCGTCCTCGACCAGCCGGCGCACCCGCGAGCGCACGGTGGCCTCGCTGGTGTCGACAGCCTCGGCGATCTCCGTGTAGGGAGCCCGGCCGTCGACCTGGAGGTGGTGGAGGATGCGGTCGTCCAGCGTGTCGGTGGCAGGCATGGTCGGCCTCGTCCCGGGCGACACCCAGGTGAACTTCGATATCCGAAGCAAAACCTCGAAAAGCGAGGTTGTATTAGTAGTTTACCTCGATATCCGGCCCGAGCGTTGGCTAGAAGCGGGTCCCGTGGAGGAGGCCGCCTGGCCGGGATCCAAGGGCCGGGCTCCAGGGGGAGCGCCCCTCCTCCTCCTCCTCCTCCTCCTCCTCCTCCTCCTCCGATCAGAAGTGGCCATCATGGCGACCACTCCGTTCCGGAGAAGAGGCTCTTCGACGTCCTGATGTATGCCATGGAAGCTCTCGCCGGAACAGTCCATCCGTGCCTCATCGTACCTCGACCCACCATCTACTCCCCCCGGTGGTAGGCGAACTTATTTATATGAAGTGCTTGTGCATGGGATTGCTCGTGGCGGGTCGCGCCGACGCCTCCCAAGCCTCCTCTGTACCCCCACCTTTCTCAGGCGCGGCCGCCCGGGCTGGTCCCCTCATACGGGACCACTCCTTCTCCACCTTCACCGTCTCACGACAGGGGCCCGGCGCTGGCGATAACCCTTTTCCCGTGGACCTCGGTGGCCAGCCGAGACCATGACCAG
>CAYXGD010000038.1:0-14660 GCA_964464425.1 uncultured Thermoplasmatales archaeon | reverse complement strand
GGTAACAACTCTCCTGGTGAGAACGGGAACCCTTCGACGGGTTCCCCTCCTGGGACTGGCCCGGAATCCCTCGCGGCCCGCTTCTTGCCCACAGTAGCCGATAGCGTAGCAGCGGCGCAGGAGCGGGCCGCGAGAGCCCGAACCCGACCGCATCCACGGTGAGGGTTCGGGCGTATCTGGAGACCGGCTGAGACCCGGACGGGCCCACGAAGCCGGTCTCCACTGTGCCGCTTCTTGCCCACAGTAGCCGATAGCGTAGCAGCGGCGCAGAAGCGGGCCGCGAGCTACCCGACCTCCACCTCGACCGTCCCCTCCTCGCGGGCCTTGACCAACCGCCCCCGACGGGCCTCGAGCTGACCGGCAGCGAACCTCAGGAAGTCGTCCGGATCCAGGCCGAAGGGCACGGGGTCGTAGGCCTCGAAGAACTCCTCGACGACGCCCAGGGCCGGCTCGACGAGCTGGTCGAGCTGGTCCTCGACGGCGTGCCAGACCTCGTCGCCGTGGTCGGCCACCAACCGGCTGAGGAGGTAGACGCCGTAGGCCAGATGGCGGGATTCATCGCGCTTGAGGTTGCCCACCCCCTCCCGGATCCCGGGCAGGATGTCCCGGCGTTCGAGGACATCGAAGTAGGCGTGGTAGCCGGTCTCGGCCAGCACGCCTTCGACGACCATGTTGTACGTGACCGAGGCTCGGGCTTGAGCGACAGGGGAGGGGTCGGTCTTGAGGCGATCCAGGGCGGTGGGCAGCTCGACGTAGAAGATCGTCTGGTAGCTGGGCGAGTGGAACCGGGTCAGATCCTGGTCGGTCCCGGCGATCTCCTCGAAGAACCGCCAGAAGAACTCGACGTGCTTGGCTTCCTCCCAGAGGAAGGTGGTCAGGTACATCTCCTCCTCGAGGCGTCCCTCCTGGCCGACGACGCCGATCAACGGGAGGAGGTCGCGGGTGACCGATTCCTCACCGGCCAGGAAGACCGATGCGAGGCCCTCGAGGACCTGGCGTTCGTCGGCGGCAAGCTCGGCCCAATCCTCCTGATCCTGCTCGAGGTCCAGGGCCATGGGGTCCCAGATCCCGTCCCGCTTGGCCAGGCGCCAGAGCCACATCACCGGATGGTCCCGGTCGAGCCCCTCGGTCGTGGCTGCCAGGGCCCGTCCCTGGGGCTTGTCCGCATCCGCGCGCATGGCCCCCGCTAGCCCGTCAGGACCCATCTAGCTACCCCCGCACCCAGGGCCGATCGGGCAGCCGGGGCCGCTGGCGACCCGATGTTCATCGCGTCGTCCCCAGGATTGATATGCAGGTAACGCCACGCAGGGGTCGATGGCTTGGAGGTGGCCAGCGATCGCCGCCCTGCTCGTCTTGACCGCGGGCATGGCCGGTTGCATCGGAGGAAGCGACGCGCCGGGGCCCAACGGCACGCCCACCGAGGACCTTGAGAGCGCGAGCCAGTCAGACGCGGACGAGGCCACAGGTGAGCTCTCGACCGGCATGACCACCGTGCTGTCCCCGCCAGGGTCGGCTGTGGCCACGACAGTGTGGGCCAACGGGTCGTTCGCGGTCCAGGATAACTGCTTCTTGGTGTGCCAGGACGGACCCTCGTACCGGGAGGCTGAGGTCGACGGCGAGCTGATCCCGGGTGCTGTCAACGACGTCACGGCGACCCTGAGCTTCGACCGTCAGAACCCGGCCCTCGCCGACGCCCTCCAGGTCTACGGGTACGCAGAGGACGGGACCTTCTACGCCTACAACATCAGCCAGGAGGCCGGCGGGGGCACCTTCGAGGCCCTGTTCGTCAAGGGTGAGAGCCCCCTGGTCGTGGTCGTGGCCTACGAGGGCCCGCCGTCGGCCCGGCCGGAGCTCAACTACACGCTCCGGATCGACGTCGAGGTCGAGCCCTCGGTGATCCCGGCTGGGGTCCCCGTCGAGCTCAGCGTCACACCTGGGCAGCGGTTCGTGTTCGAGGCCATCGATGGGAGCCAAGGGATCGAGATCCTCGCTCACGGACCTGACGACGTTCGCCAGGCTCGGCTGAGCAGCGAGGGGGCTCGCCTGGAGACGTCGGTCCCCCTCGACGTTCAGGAAGGCAAGCACGTGCTCGTACCGACGGCGGACAGCGCCCCGATCCGCATCCTGACCAACGGGACCACCACCGAGATGCGAGCGTTGCCGCTCTCGTTCGAGGCCGCCGAGCCGCACGCTGTGCAGCCCCATGAGGCGGTGAACTGGACCTTCGAACCGGCCACAGCACCGCTGGCTGTGGGCATCTACCAGACCAACGACCAGGCGTTCAGTGTCAGCGGTCTGCCCGGCGAGCTCACCCTGCAGGGCCCCAACGGGACCCTGCTCGAGCACAGCTTCGGGTGCGGGGTCTGCGTCACCGGGAGCGGGTACGGGATGAGCACCTGGACGACGATCGGCGCCGCCGGCGTCGGGCCGGGCAGCTACCAAGCCAGCTACCAGCCGACCGCCGAGGCCGGCTACGCCGTGGGCCACATCCTGATCGGCTACGAGCGTTAGCTAGCGGCCGCTGGGTGCGGTGCACCGGGGCACGTTCAGCTCACGACCCTGGGATCGGCAGGGACCCGGGTCAACCACGCAGCCACTGGATCGGATGGGTCAGCTTCCACCAGAAGGACTCCTGGCGGGCCTCCTGTCGGGAGGCCTGCTTGGACTTGAGCTCCTTGAGGTAGGCGACCTGGTTGTCCACGTCGCTGTCGGTGGTCGGCTTCTTGGTCCCTCGGAGCGCCTGGAGGGCCTGGACAGCCTGGGCCGGCTGCTCGATGCCCTCCTCCTCCAGGATGAACCGCTTGCCACGGCCGCTGAAGCCGACGGGGCCGATGTCGTCCTTCAGGGTGACGCTCTGCTCGCTGCGTCCACCGCGGATGCCACCCCAGGACCAGCCTTGCTTGTCGGCCCACCGGAGATCGTCGTAGATCTCAGCGTCGGTGACTGGGCGGTTCTCGTCGATCGCCTCGCTGCCGGCCGTCCCTTGCGCCCGTTGGACGAAGTAGTTGGCCAGCTCGGCCGCCGAGCTAGCGGCCAGCGCGGAGACACCGAACAGGTAGAACCCGATGGCGGCAGCCGTCGAGCCCTGGATCGTCAGGTACCAAGCGTCCGGGTACAGGTACACGAACGCGCCGACACCCACGGCCACGCAGGCGGTACCGAGCGTGGACAGGGCAGCGACCCAGCGTCGCGAGGGTAGGCCCACGACCAAGCCGAGCAAGAAGAGGGGCAGGCCGGTGGCCGCCGCGGAGAACCCGACCTCTCGCAACCAGGAGGGTCGGGTCAGCACGGTGTCACCGAGCGCCACGAGCAGGACACCCATGACGGCGAGGACAGCCCCGCCGCCCAGGAGGGCGAACGCGATGGCGACCTGCTCCCCGGAGGCGGCTGGGTGGACCCGCTCGCGCCAGGCCTCGAGGAGACGTTTCACGGTCTGGACCATACAACCCGGGCTCCCGGGCGCCCCTATTTGAGCGTTGGCAAGGGGGATGTGGGAGACACCGACAGGACTTAAGTGGGGGACTTGGGGAGCCTCAGGGCACGATACCGGCCGCGGGTCCGACCGCATCGACAGGCCGGGTCGAAAGTGGGTGATCGAAGTGCCTCGTGGAATCGACGTAGGAACCATGAACATACAGTCGGCCAAGCAGTCCGGTGACCGGACCGTCCTGAAACGACAGCGGAACTCCTTCGTGGAGCTCGACTACTCGGATATCGCCGAGAAGATGCTGTCGCGATCGGACGTCCTGTACATCCGGAAGGATGACCGCGTCTTCGTCGTGGGCGAGGATGCGTTGAACTTCGCGAACATCTTCAACAAGCCCACCCGCCGGCCCATGACCGACGGGATCCTCTCCCGCAAGGAGAAGTGGGCGATCCCGATGATCCGGCTCATGGTCGAGCGGGTGCTCGGCAAGCCGGACAACAAGGGCGAGCACTGCTACTACGTGACGCCCGCCAACCCCGTCGACAGCGACCTCGACACGCTCTACCACCAGAAGACGGTGGGCGCGATCGTCGAGGAGGCCGGGTACACGCCGCACCCCCTCAACGAGGGCATGGCGACGATCTACTCGGAGCTCGCTGAGAACAACTTCACCGGTCTCGGCATCTCGTTCGGCGCCGGCATGACCAACGTCTGCCTGTCGTACTACGCAGTGCCGGTCCTGCAGTTCTCGGTGGCTCGCGGTGGCGACTGGATCGACAACCAGGCCGCCAACGCCACCGGTATGCCCAAGGACCGGGTCACGTCGGTCAAGGAGAACAACTTCGAGATGGACTTCGAGACCGCCACCGGCGACATCCAGGGTGCCCTGGCGATCTACTACGACGCGCACATCGAGTACGTGATCGACAAGATCGCCCGCCGTATCGTCGACGCCGATGTCGAAGAGGGCCTCGAGGTCCCGGTCGTCCTGTCCGGCGGCACCTCCAGCCCCAACGGCTTCTCCCAGCACTTCAAGAAGAAGCTGGCCGAGGTCGAGCTGCCCTTCGAGATCGCCACCTGCCGCCAGGCCCAGAACCCCCTGACGGCCAACGCCAAGGGCGCGCTGGTCGCCGCGCTGACCGAGGAAGACTAGCCGGTCTCCCTCCAGCGACCCACACCGCGGGCCTCCCGCGGTCTCCTCTCCTCCTTCTCGTTCTCTTCAGGGCCTAGCCGCAGGCTTCGAGCCGTGCCGGCTCACCGACCGGTCCCACCGGAGCTGTAGCCGCCGTGGTTGGACAGGATCTCACCGGTGGCCGCGTCGATGACGACGACCCCGCCACCGCCCCCGGTGCCGTCACCGCCTCCTCCGGCGATGGTCCAGACCGGGTTGGCGTGATCGTCGTCCTGGGCTAGGTTCAGCACCAGCCCGTAGTGCTCCTTGCTCGTGCCTTCGGCCAGGCCTTGGTTGGCCTCGAAGGCGATCTCGGCAGCCTCGTCGGAATCGATCTCGTAGCTCCCGATGGGTCGGTCGTCGCCACCGTCCCCGGTCGAGGTGTCGATGACCTCCCCGTCCTTGTCCACGACCACGGTGAACACCTGGTCCGGTCGCTGCTCCGAGACGAAGCGGTAGGCCCAGATCTCGCAGTGCCCGTCCCCGAGCTCGTCGTCCTCGGCGGCCCGGGACCAGTACGAGGCCTCCTGGTCGGCGTGACCGCCGTACGCAGGGAAGGTCCCCTCGACCCCGATGATCGCGACGAGCTCGGCATCGGCAGCCCACTGCTGGGCCCGGTCCTCGGCGGTGGGCTGCTCCTCCATGGCCGTGGCCTGGGCGGTCCCCAAGCACCCGCCCAACATCGGTCCAGCCACGAGCACGATCGCCAGGATCCAGGGTCGTCGGGTCATGGTCCTCGGAGCCCACACCCGCGTCGGACGCCCAAAAGCGTTGTGACAACCGCGTTGAAGCGACCCGCCAAGCACTAAACCCAGGAGGACCGTCGTCGGCCCGGATGCTCGTCGGCCTGATCTCCGACACGCACGACAACGGTGCCCGGACCAAGCGCGCCCTGGAGCTTCTGGCCGAGGCCGACGCCCAGCGTCTCCTGCACGCCGGTGACCTCACCACGGGCCAGACCGTCCCCCTGTTCGAGGGCTGGCAGGTGCACCTTGCCCAAGGTAACGTGGACCGGGTCAAGGCCATCGAGCAGGCCATCGAGACCCAAGGCGCGCGGATCGCCTACGCGGACAAGCACGAGCTCGAGATCGACGGCCGCCGGATCGGGGTGATCCACGGCGACGACGCAGCCCGGCTGGAGGGGATGGTCAACAGCGGGGCCTTCGACCTGGTCGTCCACGGCCACACCCACACGTTCCGGGACGAGCAGGTGGGACCGACGCGGGTGGTCAACCCGGGTGCCGTGCACCGGAGCTCGGCCCCGTCGGTGTGCACCTACGACACGGCGACCGACGAGCTGACCAGGCTGCTGCTCTGAGCCCCCCGCCGGCACCCCCGAAAAGCGTATCTACGTGCCGTCCCTGGTGGGCGCTGACACCATGCGTCCCTGGGAGCAACATCTCGACGAGCACAGGAAACAGGCCGAGGAGACCCTCAAGGAGCTCCTGTCGATCCCCAGCGTCAGCACGGATCCGGCCTACGCCGACCACTGCATCGAGGCCGCCGAGTGGGTCCAAGCCCGGCTCGAGGGCATGGGCTTCGAGGCCTCCCTGGAGACCATCGACGACGGTCACCCCATCGTCGTCGGCCGCTACGACGCCGGCGAGGACCGGCCGACGGTGACCCTCTACGGCCACTACGACGTCCAGCCCCCGGACCCGGAGGACGCGTGGACCACGCCGGCCTTCGAGCCGACCGTCTACGACGGCAAGATCCGGGCCCGCGGTGCGACCGACGACAAGGGCCAGATGCTCGCCAACCTGCTCGCCCTGGAGGCCCACAGCGAGGCCGGCACCCTCGACGTGAACGTGAACGTGCTGATCGAGGGCGAGGAGGAGATGGGCGGTCCCAGCCTCCCCGGGTACATCCAAGCCCACGAGGACGAGCTGCAGAGCGACGGCGTCTTCGTCAGCGACACCCACCTCTGGGATGAGCAGCACCCGTCGATCGTCCACGGCATGCGCGGCATCGTCACCCTGGAGGCCACCGTGACCGGGCCCGAGCGTGACATGCACTCGGGGCAGTGGGGCGGGATCGTGATGAACCCGGCCGAGGCCCTTGCCAAGGCCGTGGCGACGCTCAAGGACGACGAACTCCGCGTCGCGATCCCTGGGTTCTACGACGACGTGCTGGAGCTGGACGAGGAGCAGCGCGAGCTCATGGAGAAGGTCCCCTTCGATGAGGCTGCGCACCAGGAGGAGGCTGGCGTCACCGGGATGGTCGGTGAGGCCGGCTTCTCCAGCCAGGAGCGCCTCTGGGCCCGACCCTCCCTGGAGATCAACGGCATCTCCAGCGGGTACGCCGGCGACGGTTTCAAGACGGTGCTCCCCTCCACGGCGACGGTCAAGATCAGCTCGCGGATCGTCCCGGACCAGGACCCCGATCGGGTGGGCGAGGCCATCCTCGACCACCTCCAGGACAACCTGCCGGACGGGGTCACGATGGAGGGCAACGTCCTCCAGGCGACCCCGGCCTGGTACGTCCCCCCGCACAACGAGGTCCTCGAGCTGGCCGCCGAGTGCCTGTCGGAGGTCTGGGGGGGCCAGACCTACTTCATCCGGGAGGGCGCCACGATCCCGGTCGTGCCCGACCTGGGCCGTCTGGGGCCGGTCGCCCTGATGGGGTACGGCATGACCGACGAACGGCTCCACGCGCCGGACGAGTTCTTCCGGCTCGAGCACTTCCACAACGGCTCCAAGGCCTTCGGCCGCGTGCTCGACCGGATGGCGGACTGGGAGACCTCGGCCTGAGGGCACAGCCCGATAACCCTAAGAGGCCCGCCACGGTGTGCCGGCGCATGCGACCTGCCATCCTGGCGTTCGTGCTGCTGGCCCCGGCCCTGGTGGCCGGATGCGCCGGCGACGACGCTGGCAACCAGACCACCGACGGCCCCCAGCCCGACTACGTGCTCGCACCCGAGGAGCGCGCGACCGCGATCGTCGAGACCAACCACGGCACGATCGAGCTCGAGCTCTACAACGACATGGCTCCGCAGACCGTCCAGAACTTCGGTGAGCTTGCCCAGGGTGGGTTCTACGACCAGCTTCGCTTCCACCGGGTCATCGATGGCTTCATGATCCAGGGTGGCGACCCCAACACGTTCCAGGGCGAGAACCGCTCGGCCGACTGCCGGGGTGGCGGCAACGGATGGGGCTGCGGCGGCCCCGGGTACAGCATCCTCGACGAGTTCCCGTGCCGGGACGGCACGATGAGCAACGAGCACCCTGGTTCCTACCGGCAGCCGGCCAACCAGTGCGAGGGGCACGGCGGGTTCCAAGCGACCCACAGCAAGGCAGGGATCCTCTCCATGGCCAACTCCGGGGCCAGATCGGGCGGTTCCCAGTTCTTCATCACGCTGACGGCCACACCGCACCTCGATGGCTACCACACCGTGTTCGGTGAGGTCACCGAAGGCATGGACGTCGTCCGCGAGATCGGCAAGGTCCAGACCGACCAGCGCGATCGTCCCGTCGAGGACGTCATCCTCCGGTCGGTCACCATCGAGGGCGAGCTCCCGGGCGTCGACCTGCAGACGTTCGAGACCTGACCCGCGACCCTGATCGCGGGGACCACTGCCTGGGCGGTGCCTCACCTCCACGGGTCCACCACTGCCACGGCGACCCCGGGTGAGCACGCGCTTGGCCCGGGCTCGCGACGCTGGCACCTGTCGGCCGAGGCCCCGCTTGCCGATCCGGCCGTCCTCACGAGGGAGCGGTCAGTTGTCCTCCCGGAAGACCAGCAGGCTCAGCCCGATGCCGAGCACGTCCCCGGAGGATAGGGGCGCGATCCCGCCACGGGTCAGCTTCTCCCAGTTCAGGAACGTCCCGTTCTTGTTGGCTGGCGAGTCCATCAAGAAGAACTCGCCGTCCCGGCGGAGGATCTTGGCGTGCTCGCTGGAGACGTAGGCGTCGTAGTCCAGGGTGATGTCGGTCTCCGAGGCGCGACCCACGGTCCACTGGCCGTCCTCGTCGCCGCCGTCGAGCTCGAAGCACCGGCCCTCCTCGACACCGCGGACCAGGAGCAGGTGCGGCCCGTCGGCGTCCGGTGGGCTGGCGTTGATCTCGAGGCCCAGGGTCTTCCCGGTGACCTCGACGGTGGGCTGGATCTGGGCCAGGGAGCGCATCCGTTCGATCAGGGCGAAGAGCTGGGAGTGGTCGACCAGGAACTGGGAGCCTTGGCCGTCGGAGGGCGCCTCGACGACGACACCGATGTCCATGAGCTCCTGGATGTGGCTGCGGACCGCCTGGCGGGAGATCGAGCGGTCCTCGGAGCCTGCCGAGTCGCCTCGGCTCGGGGAGAGATCGATCTCGCTGTAGCCGCGCGGAGTCTGAAGCTGGACCAGAAGCTTCAGCCGGTTGATGTTGGCCAGCGCCTTGAAGACGCGCTCGAGCTCCTCGAGGCGTGGTTCACCCATGCGAAACCCCCGTAGGTCATCGTATCTTCTTCGCAGGTATTAAACCTGGTCCGATGTCCCGTCACATTGAGCATCCCACGGCGGGGGCCGCGGACCCGGCGCACCCCGTCGATGGTCCGTCCCCGGTTCGAACCGTCGAAAACGCAGGCTGTACGCCCAAGTCCACGATCGGACCCCTCGATCTGGTCCTCGGGTTTATCGAACGTCGAACGGCTTGCAGATTCCCTGAGGGCGAGGATCTGACACGAGACGCCCGCGACCGCCTCCGACGGGACCAAGAGCCGGCGAACCTTGGACGATCACAGCATCCGCAGCCAGACCGGACAGCGCACCGAGGACCTCCATGCTTGACCCGTTGGATCTGACCTACATCGCCCTCGTCACCCTAGCCGGGGCGATCGCCTTCTGGGACGCGCCGATCCGGCTCGTCCGGGCGATGCGCCGGGATGCGGTGACCAGCAGCCCCCGGTACCATGCCGTGAACCTGCTCTCGATCCTCGTGCTGGCTGGCTGGGCGCTCGCTCTCGGACTGGGCTTGGACACCCGGCTCCTGCTCGGCGCCCGGCTGCCCCTGGCCGTCAGGATCGCCGGTCTCGCGATCGCCGCCGGGGGCCTGGGGTACGGCCTCTGGGCCAAGCTGACCATGCGTGCTGCGTTCACGCCCACGGCCGCCATCCCGGAGGGAGGCCACGTGGTGACCCAGGGACCCTTCGCCCAGGTCCGGCATCCCTTCTACGTTGGCATGTGGCTCGCGCTGCTGGGTGGCTGCCTGGTCCTCGATAGCCTGGCCACCGCCGGCCTGGCGCTCGTGGTGATCCCTGTGATCCGGGAGATCGCCATCCTGGAGGAGGCCCACCTGTCCGACGAGCTGGGCAGCGCGTACGTCGGCTACGCGTCCCACATCCCCCGGTTCATCCCGGGCACACGCCCGGGACCGGTGGGGCGCTCGGGGCGGCGCTGAGGGTCACCGGTCGCCGATCCAGCGCCAGACGTCGCCGGTCGGGTGACGTTCGTGCGCGACCGACCCCTCCGCCTCGGCCTCACGGAGGCGGTCGTGGGCTTGCTCGATGGAGGCGTCGAGGATCTCGGCGACCTCGCGGGTGGCCAAGCGCTCGTCCGGGGTGAGGATGTCGGCCAGCTCGGGCGGGGGGCGGGCTGGGTGCCGGGCACCGCTGAGCTGCTCGACGACGTTGAGCACGCCTGCGATGTTCTGGAACCCTTGGATCCGGGTCTTGCGGCCTCCGGCGGTGACGATCAAGGTCGGGTAGCCGTGGAGGTCGGCCTGGTGGAGCCAGTTGATCCGTTCCCGGAACTCGCGTTCCGGTTCGCCGCTGGCCATGGCCTCGTCGAACGCGTCGGGCTCGATGCCGACCTCGGCGGCCAGGTCCCGGGCCGTGGCCTGGTCGGAGATGTCCAGGCCGTCGAGGTAGGCGCCCTCGCGCAACCGGCGCAGGTAGAGGTCCTCCTTGCTCGGGTCCAGGAGACGGACGGCGTGGACGTGGATGCAGGCCGGGTACGTGCTCGTAGGTTCGTGGTCGTGGATAGCCCGGGCGCTGATCGGCATGCCGGTGGTGCGCTGGACCATGGTGAAGAACGGATCGAGCTCGAACCCTCGCTCCTCGCGGTCCGGCAGCTCCTCGAACATGCCGCCCAGCAGGTTCTCGAACCGGATCGATGGGTAGCGGAGCTCCAGGGTCCGCCGGACAGGCTCGAACCCCCAGCACCAGACGCTCCAGGGGTCCGTGAGCAGGCGGACGGTGATCTCGCCGTCGTCCTCCTCCTCGAAGGGGCTCTCCCGGCGGGCGTAGCTCACAGCCCACGGGCTGGCGCTGTGGTCCTCGGTTCCCTCGGTGACCGTCGGTGCTTCAGGCATCGCTCCCTCTGGCCTCAACCTGGCCAGGCCCGGCCCGCACTTAGGCCTAACCGTGCCCGCGCCGTGAACCGGCGGCAGCCTCGATGGCCTGGGTGACCTCGTCGGGCGTGGGCACCTGGTAGCCCTGGCAGACCCGCTCACCGTCGACGACGAGGACCGGCGGGTGGTAGCCGCCGTGCCAGAGCGCGCCCAGGACCCTCCCCCACCACGAGAGCACCCGGACGCGGACCGGGGCCTGGGCCTGCTCGGCGCCCGCGTCGACAGCACGGACGAAGAGGTCGCACTCGCGGCAGAAGGCCTCGGGCACGTCGACGAACCCGTGGCGGCCGGTGATCACGTAGACGCGCACGTCGACGGTCTCGGCCGCACCTACGTCGGGATCGGTGGCCTGGACCTGGTGGGGAGGCACGCTAGCCGGTGGGTCGCCAACCCTCTTCAACCCTTCCTCGAAGGTGCCGGCCGGCGGGGCCGACCGGGGGGTTCCAAGAGGACCTTTAACAGGTGCTGATGGCTTCAGGCAGGTGGTGCCCGAGGAGCTGCCCGAGACCACCAGCCTGTGCCCAGAGTGCCTGGAACCGGTCCCGGGCCGGTACAAGGAGGTCGACGGGGCGATCGAGCTGGAACGCAAGTGCCCCGAGCACGGCACCGTCTCCCCGGTGATCTGGCAGGACGCCGAGCATTGGCGGTGGGCCGGGGAGCACGCCCCCGACCCGATCGATCAAGGCGAGCTCCAGGTCATCAACGACCACGCCTGCCTGGCCGTCGTCGAGGTCACCCAGCGGTGCAACCTCGAGTGCCCCTACTGCTTCGCAGCGTCCGGGCCCCACGGCGAGCACCGGACGACCGAGGCGATCCTCGACCTCCTGGACGTGGTCGCCAGCGGTGGCGGCCCCCGACCGATCCAGTTCTCCGGCGGCGAGCCGACCATCCGCGATGATCTACCCGAGCTCGTCGAGGCCGCCAAGGACCGGGGCTTCGACCACATCGAGGTCAACACCAACGGGATCCGGCTGGCCCGGGACGACGGGTACGCGCGCACCCTGAAGGACGCTGGCGTCACCGCGATCTACCTCCAGTTCGACGGGTTCGAGCCCGACACCTACCGGGCCACCCGGGACAGGGAGGACCTGCCCGAGATCAAGGCCCAAGCGATCGAGGCCTGCCGCTTGGCCGACCTGCCGGTGATCCTGGTCTGCACCGTCGTGCCCGGCGTCAACGAGCACGAGCTCGGCGATATCGTCACCTACGCCCTGGCCAACCAGGACGTCATCCGGTCGGTCAACCTCCAGCCGGTGGCGCACGTCGGCCGGTACGCCAAGAACGAGGGCCGGTTCAGCCTCGACGAGGTCGCCCGGGTCCTGGCCGACCAGCTCGACTGGCTCGAGCCGAAGGATCTCCGGCCGGTGCCTTGCTGCTCGGCGTACTGCCAGAGCGCCACGGCCCTTCTGCCGGACGGCCAGGGTGGCGCGGTGCCGTTGACCCGGTACATCGATGACACCCTGTGGGACGAGCTCTCCGGCCTGGTGGACGAGAGCGACTGGATGGAGCTGCTGGCCGGTACACCCCAGGCCCAGGACCGCAGCGAGTTCGTGGCCGCCTGCTGCGGGATCGAGGTGCCAGGTGGTGCCCAGGAGCTCATCGGGCAGGTCCTACCTGTCGGGGTCACAGGGTTCATGGACGCCGACGCCGCCGACGTCGAGCGCTTGGGCCAGTGCTGCATCGGGGTGCCCACCCCCGCCGACGGCATGGTCCCCTTCTGCGCCTACAACATGACGACCCGCGATGGCCGCTACGGGTTCCGGCGGTCGCGCGGCTGGGAGGGCCGGCGCGACACCTTGCCACCTGGACAGGACGCTGGAGGACCGACCGACCCGCCGGAGGCCCGCCCTGGATGACCGGCGTGCTCGAGGCGGTCACCCAGAACCCCTACACGGCCCTCCGGCTGATCCTGGGCGACCCCCTGCACCCTGGCGGCCAGGCGGCCACCGAGGACCTGCTGGACCGCGCCCAGGTCGGCGCCGGGACCCACCTTGTCGACCTCGGCTGCGGGGCTGGCGGCGCCATCGAGCTGGCGCGGGCGCGGGGTGCCACGGCCATCGGTGTCGACCACCAGGCCCGCGCCGGCCAGATCTGCGGGACCCTGGAGGACCTGCCGTTGGCCGGAGACAGCGTCGACGTGGCCCTCTCCGAGTGCACGATCTGCCTAGCCGATGACGTGCCCGCTGCGGTGGCCGAGTGCCACCGGATCCTGAGGCCGGACGGTCGGTTGGCGCTCTCGGATGTCACCCTCGAGCACCCGCTGGACCACGTCCCAGAGCCTTTGGCCAAGGCGCTATGCCTGACCGGGCAGCGCCGCCTCGAGGACCTGGTCGGTCACCTGGAAGCCGCCGGGTTCGGGGTCACCTCCCAGCAGGACCATCGGGAGGATCTCTTGGCCATGCGTGACCGGTTGAGGGGACGGGTCGATGTCGAGGGGCTTCTCATCGCCCTGGGTGCACGGGGCGCACGGTTGCAGCGCGCCGTGGACGAGATCGAGCAGGCGCTCGAGGAGGGTACGCTGGGGTACGTCAGCCTCGTGGCGTCCAAGGACGGGTAGAGACGGGGATCAGTCGGCGCCGATGTACTGGGCCAGGAGGTTCCGCGTCTCAGCGTAGGCTTGAGAGGGGACCTCGGGTCGGCCCTCAGGGCCCGGGCGGACCTCCTTGAGCACGCCATCGCCGGCGCCCAGGAACATGCCCCGGCTGACGGTGCCGTGCAGCTCGGTCGGCGGGAGCAGCGCCACGCCCACCTGGTCCTCGGCCTTGACGCTGGTGTCGTTGGTGACCACCGGCAACGAGGCCCCTGCGGCCACGCGCGTGACGAGCAGGTCGCTGGTCTTCGGGTGCTCGCGCACCGCGACGACCCGGCCGGCCACGGCGTCGACGCCGAGCTCGAGCCCGTCACCGGTCAGGAAGAGGCGATCCTCGAGGGACCGGACCGTCTCGATGGTCCAGGCGGCCTCGGCGACCGCCAGCGGGTCCTCGTCGATCTCGTCCTCGAACCCAGGACCGCCCAGCAGGGTCTCGACGACGTTCATGGCCTCCATGAGCTCGTTGAAGGCTGGCATCTGGACGATCTGGTCGGGCTCCGCGTAGGAGTACTGGAGCGCCTTGAGAGCGCTTTGACCCCGCTCGACGGCGTCTGCCGCGTTCTTGCGGGGGAACTGGGCCTTGATCCGGCCCTGTTGCATGGACACCTTGAGCTCGGAGAGGGCCTTCTCGATCACCTTGAACCGGGGGTCGTTGCCGGTGTCCATGGGGAACCGCACAAGGAGGGTCAGCTTGAGGTTTTCGTCTCGTTGGGGCTGACCGGAACCGATTTGAACGCGCCCCGGTACTGGCCTGCGTGGCGCTGACGGCGTTCGATGTCTTCGAGCTCGCCCTGGCCCTGTTCCTGGTCTTCCTCAACGGGTTCTTCGTCGCGGCCGAGTTCGCCATGGTCAAGATCCGACCGACGCAGGTCGAAGCCATGCGCGATCGTGGCGACCCGCGGGCTGGGGTCGCCCAGATCCTGGTCGACAACCTGGACGCCTACCTGAGCGTCTGCCAGCTGGGCATCACCGTGGCCAGCCTGGGTCTCGGGTGGATCGGCGAGCCCGCCCTGGCCGAGATCATCGAGCTCCCGCTGGCCTCGTTCGGCATCACGAGCCCCACTGTCATCCACTCGATCAGCTTCGCGGTAGCGTTCAGCATCATCACCTTCCTCCACGTGGTCGTCGGCGAGCTCGCCCCCAAGA
>CAYXGD010000037.1:0-14672 GCA_964464425.1 uncultured Thermoplasmatales archaeon | reverse complement strand
AAGGACATCTCCCTGCACGCCTTCGGCTACAGCGCGCTCTACCTGGCCGTGCTCGGCGCCAGCGGGGACCTCCCTGGCCACGGGGCAGCCCTGACGATGCGCATCGGCATGATCCCGCTGGTCGGCCTGATCGGCGGCCTGTTCTCCGAGGAGTACTTCAACCAGGTCCAGGCTCGTTACTCGGCCCGGGACCAGCTCCGGCAAGAACGCTTGGACGCCATCGAGGACGCCCACCAGGTCGTCCGCGACCAGGAGGAGCGCTGGCGGTCGATCCTGACCAACACCCCCGGCCACATCATGGTCGTCTCCCGCGACGGCCGCATCGAGTACGCCAACCGCGAGCTCGACGGCACCCCTCGCGACGAGCTGGTCGGTACCAACGTCCGCGAGCACGTCCCCGCCCCCTTCCGCGACGACCTGGAGGATGGGCTCAAGGCCGCCCTCCAGGACGCCGAGATCGACGAGTTCGAGATGATGATCCCGGGGAGCGACGACGAGCCCCGGTGGTACAACGCCCGGATCGGTCCGATCCGCTGGGCCGGCGGGGTGCAGGGTGCCGCCATCATCAGCACCGACATCACCGAGCGCAAGGAGGCCGAGGAGGAGATGGCCGCCTACGCGCGCCAGGTAGCCGAGCACGCCAACGAGCTGGAGCGATCCAACGCCGAGCTGGCCCACTACGCCGAGCTGGCCGCCCACGACCTCCAGGAACCCCTCCGCGACATCACGCACTACACCCAGATGCTCGAGCGCCGGTACGCCGACGAGCTCGACGAGGAAGCCGAGGAGTTCCTGTCCTTCACCGTCGATGGCGCCAAGCGCATGCACATGCTGCTCAGCGAGCTGCTGCACTACTCCCAGCTACGCTCCTCGAGCATGGACCTCCAACCGTGCGATGTCTCCAAGATCCTCGACCGCGCCGTCAACGCGGTGGGCGACGCCATCGACCGCCGATCCCTGGTGATCGAGGACGAGCTGCCGACCGTGCTGGCCGACCCGGCCCGGCTCCAAGACGTCCTCAAGCACCTGCTGGAGAACGCGGTCCTCTACAACGACCGTGACCACCCCCGGATCGAGATCGGGGCTGAACGCGACGGGGACAGATGGCGGTTGCACATCCGCGACAACGGGATCGGGATCGACCCCCGGTACCACGACCGGATCTTCGACCCGTTCCGACGGCTGCACACCCGGGAGATCTACCCCGGGACCGGCATCGGGCTCTCGATCTGCCGACGGATCGTCGAGGCCCATGGCGGCCGGATCTGGGTCGACAGCCACGTCGGCGAGGGCGCCACGTTCTACATCACCCTGCCCCCGGCGGCCCCGGCCCGGCAGGACCCGGATGCCTCCGCAGCTCCCTCCGGGACCAGGGGGGTTCCACCCCAGCCCGAGCTCGAGGACGAGACGGGCTCCAGCGGCCCAGAGAGGGGCTAGGCGATCTCGGCCGACCAGGTGATCGGCGGGGCTTCTCGGACGGTGGCCAGGACCGAGCAGTACTTCTCGACCGAGAGCTGGCAGGCTTGCTCCATGGCCTTCTCCGGGATGTCACCGACGGCCTCGTAGACCAGCTCGACGCGGCTGAACGCTCGCGGATGCTCGTCGCGGCGCTCCCCGACGACCCGGACCCGGAGGTCCTCGGGCGACAGGCGCTTCTTCTCCAGGATCATCGCCACGTCCATCAGTGAGCACGCCCCGATCGACGCGAGCAGCATCTCGACCGGTGTGGCGCCCGCACCGCCGGGCTCGGCCTTCGAGTCGAAGGTCACCGTGTGCCCGCTGGGGGTCTCGGTCTCGATCACGTCGTCCTCCACGTGGGAGAGGGTCAGCTCGTAGGCGGCCATCGGGCCCAGCCAGGGACCCGACCAGCATGAAGGCTTGGCTCGTCCGTGGGCCGGGTCGGGTCGGGTCGGGCAGGCGGCGCAGGTGCGCTGGAGCAGGGCCATCGCTACGCAGGGGGGAAGAGAAGGTGAAGAGAAGAGAGACGGGGCCGAGGGCCCCGGAGGGGTCGCGGGTCGTGGACCCGCGTCACCGCATCAGACCTGCGGTCCGATCCAGTAGAAGATCGAGAACGTGTCCGTCTCGATGTCGTCCACCGGCGCCGTGTCCCGCGAGTCCTGGGTCACGGTGACCTGGATCTCGTGGAGCCCGGGCGCCGAGGTCAGACCCAGCACGTCGTGGGAGACGGAGAAGTCCGCCGTCCCGCTCTGGCGGGTCGTCGCCTCGAACGTTCCGGTCTCGATGCCCAGCTCGCTGTCGCCGGGCCCGTGGTACAGGACCGTCCCGACCACCGCGGCGCCGCCGACGGCCTCACCGAGGTCGTCGGTCACGTCGACCTGGCCCCGGAGGGCGCTCAGGATCATGTCGGTCGGGCCGTCGATGACGTAGACGCCATCCTGGTTGGGCTGGCCCACGTTGAGCAGCTTGCCCTCGGCCTGGATGCTGTCGTCGATGACGACGGTCACGCTGTCGCTGGCCGTCAGGCCGTCGACGTCGGTGGCCTCCAGGGTGAAGGTGTAGCTGCCGGGCCCGAGGTCCACGCTGGTGGTCTCGGTGCCCGAGGCCAGGACGTTGCCTGAGCCGTCCGTCCAGGTGAGGGATGCCGTGTCGATGCCCCGGTTCTCGGGGTCGGACACGTCGCCGACCAGGTCGATGGTGGTCGGGGAGGGGTCGGTGGCGTCGAGCGCGATGTCCTCACCCGCGTCGACGACCGGTGCCTGGTTGGCCGCGACCTGGATGGTCCGGCTCTCGTTGACCCAGATCCCGTCGCTGTTCTTGACCTGGACGCCGACGTCGTAGGCGCCGGGCTCGGCGTAGTTGTACGCCAGCGTGTAGTCGGGCCCACCCTGGCTGGTGACGTTCACGGCGGTGCCGGAGAAACCCTCGGGGTAGATCTTGACGAAGTCGAGCGTCCCGGACAGGTCCTGGGCGCTAGCTCGGAGGGTCACATCGGTGTCCTCGAGGACGGTCGTGGTCGCCACGCCCGTCTCGTTCAGCGGGTCCAGGACAGCGGCCTTGGCCGGGATCTCCAGCTCGATGGTGGTGCTGTTGGTCCCGACGAGGTCGCCGTCGGACGCCTCGAAGGTGACCGTCGTGCCCGTCTTCTGGCTCAGCGGGATCTCCCAGGTCCAGGTCGCGGTGCCGTCCTGGTTGTCGGTGAACGTGTCACCGGGGACCTCGGTCGAGAGGGTGCTGCTGAACGTGATCGGGTCGCCCTCGACGTCGAAGGCTTCGGCGGTCACGGTGATCAGGTCGCCGGGCTCGGCGACGAGGGTCTCGGTGCTGACCTCGACGGTGGGCCGCTGGTTGGGGTCGAAGTTCTCGACCAGGCGGATGGGCTGGCTCTGGCCACCCTCCGCGAAGGCGCCGGCGCCGAGCTGGACGCGAACCTGCTCGTCGTGCATCCCGGTCGCATCCGGGATCGACAGCGTGGTCGTCGTCCGGCCGGGGACATCGACGCTCGTGGCGTCGAGCACGTTCCCGTCCTCGTCGACCAGCGAGACCTCGAGCGTCTCAAGGACGTCGGTCCCCTGGTTGTCGACGGTCACGGTGAAGTCGACTTGGCCGCTGTCGGGGACATCGCAGACCGACCCCGAGCCGGTGGCGTCGCAGAAGAAGATCAGCTCGGTGGACGTGCCGACCGAGTGGGCGACCTCGCCGGAGAGCTGGATCGGCGTGAAGCCGTAGTCCAGCTGGTCGGCGATGGAGAGGCCCGCCATCTGGTTCTTGGCCACGCTGTAGAACGCGCTGAAGGGTTCAGCGCTCTGGCCGAAGGTGTCCGTGTAGATGTCGTCCGTGGCGACGTTGGCCCAGAACCAGGGGACGACGCTGGTCGCGTCGACCTGGTCGGCAGGCACGACGACGAGCAAGCTGTCGGCCACGGACCCGTCGTTCCCCAGGTGCTGGAAGACGTTGGGGCTCTGGGTCGGCGGGCTGGCCCGGTCGCTGTAGACGACGTCCTCGTCGGCGTGGCTACCCTCGGTCGCGATGAACCGCTCATCCAGGAACTGGAAGACCAGGTCCTGCGGGCTCGCCATGTCGACGGGCTGAGGCTCGATGTCGGTGTGGTCGATGCCTGAGATCTCGTACACGTAGGCCGTACTGCCGTCGCCCAGGGTAGCCAGGCCCTGGATGACCTCGTCGGTGTCGGTCACCGAGGCATGGAGGGGCTGGATGAAACCGGCGTGGCCGTCGGTCAGGTCGTTGCGGGGGTTGACGTTCGGGACGTACTCGGCGCCCTTGATCTGGACGTTGTCGTAGTCCACCACCAGGGAGGCAGAGCTGTCGTAGCCCTGCGTGTACAGGGAGAGGGTGAAGAACGTCAGCTCGTGGCCCGCCGGCACGGCCTGCGAGAAGTCCAGCTCGACGTGGTGCCACTGACCGTCGGTCGGGACGCCACCGGACGGGCCCAGGTTCACAGACGAAGAGCCGGTCTCGGTCAGCCAGTGCAGGTTGGCGCTGCCGTGGAAGCTGGACAGGCCGCTCGTGACACGGATGTCGTACTCGACGCGAAGGTCCTCGGTGCTCACCCAGTGACCGACGTCGGCACCGGGGGCATGTAGGAACTGGGCTAGGGAGACGTGGTCGCCCTGATCACCCATGTCGTAGTCGATCCGCACCGCACTCCCGGAGACGCCCTGGCCGGACAGCTGCCGGGTCGTGGAGTTGACGGGGAAGCCGTCGTCGTCGCCGGCGTACAGCGCCCACGGGGGCGTGGCCGACTCCCACGCGCTGGGGTTGCTCGTGTCCTCGTCGGCGCCGACCTCGAACCCGGGGTTGACCAGCGGGTTCTTGGCGTCGATCACGCCGTTGGGCTGGCTGTTGAGCAGGAAGATAGGCGTGAAGGCCTCGTCGGCCTGGTCGGCCTCCTCGTAGTTGCCGTTGGCCACCATCTCCTTGACGGCAGCGTTGTAGTTGCCGGCAGGGAGGTGGAGGTCGCCATCCTCGCTCTCCTCGACGAGGCTGTCGCCGTTCTCGTCGTACCGGAGGATCACGGTGAAGGTGATGCCGTTGGCAGGCATGGCACCGCCCCAGGCGATCTGGCTGGCCGGGATGCGGACCGTGCCTTCGTTGGTCGGTGCCGTCGACCGCGTTTCGGTGAAGATGAGCGTGTCGGTCATCTCGCCCTCAGCGTCGATCGTGTGGACGTCGATGATGTACTCCGTGAACAGGAAGGGGCTCCCGTCCGCGTGGAACGTCTCGAAATCGAACACGTACTGGTTGTTCACCGCCTGGACGAGGGCGGCCTCGTCCTGGAGGGTCGTGTGCCGGGGCTCCACGAGGACGACGAGGTCCTCGGGCTGGCCCGGCTCGTTGCTTGCTTGGACGAGCCCGGTCGGGATCAGGAGCGCCCCGATCAAGAGCAGGCTCAGGAAGATGGTCGTCGAACTGCTGCGTGTCACGTAGGTAGCCTCCGCTTCAGCCGATCCCAACGACCGGCCTGTAGCATATAGCAGGTCTCGTGCCACCCTAGTAACATCGCGCCTCCGGCGTGTCACGGTTGTGACACGCAGCCCAGCCCTGCAACCCATCGCTTGTCAGGGTCTTATGGGCTCCCAGCCCGAACCTGGCCTGGGTGCCGTGGTCCCAACCGCGATGCCGCTGCACGGGCAACATCGCTCCCTGACGTCATGTCGGGCAACGGCCACGGCACCTATCTTCTCCACCCAGCCTTGATCGGGCCCTCGGCATCGCTGCAGGATCAAGCTCCTTGAGCCAGGCCCTCTTCGCCTGCGCGACCGGAGGTTGCCCGCCTTCCGTCCGTTGGGGGTCGGGCGCATGCCCTCCAGATGTGGACGGCCTTCAGCCGTCCGCTCGCGGAGCCCGCAGCAGGGTCAGGTCGGGTTCCGCGATCTGCCCGAGCCGCTGGCTCAGGTGCTGCGGTAGGCCCGAGCCAACGGCTCGGGCGCTGACGAGACCCGCGGAGCTGTGGCGTCGGGCCTCGCTGACCACCGACCGGCCTGCGCAGGCGCTCCGCGCTCGCCGGTCAGCGCGGCTCACGCGCTCACCCGCCTCCGCCCTTCGGGGGTCGGCGGGCGGGGCGCGTGACTCCGCCCGAGTCCTCGGCATCGCGGGCCTCGGGCTCGGGCTCGTTGAGCGTCGGTCGCTTCGCTGTGTCGAGACCGACGCTCAACCAACCTCGATGTTCCGGGTGTAGTCCTGGGCCTTGCGTTGGGCCAAGCCGCCCTGGAGCTCCTGTGCGACGCGGTTGTAGTACTGGAGCGTCGAGTCGTCCACGCTGGGCCGGACGACCTTGAGGGCTTCGGTGAAGTGGTGGTACTCCACCTCGGTGGCCTCCTTGTCGTCACGGAGAGCGAGCATGGCCGCCTCACGGCAGAGGTTCTCGATGTCAGCGCCGACGTAGCCGTCGGTCACGCCGACCAGCTCGCCGATGTTGACGTCCTCGTTCAGCGGCATGCTGTCCATGTGGATCTCCAGGATCTCCTCCCGGGCGTCCCGGTCGGGGACGGGCACCTGGATCAACCGGTCGAACCGGCCAGCTCGCAGGAGCGCGGTGTCGACCATGTCGGGCCGGTTGGTAGCGCCGATGATGACGACACCCTCCAGGTCCTCGAGACCGTCGACGCTGGTCAGCAGCTGGTTGACGATGCGCTCGGTGACGTGGCTGTCACCGCTGGCCAGCCCACGTCGGGGCGCCAGGGCGTCGATCTCGTCCAGGAAGACCACGCTCGGTGCGGCTTGCTTGGCCTTCTTGAAGATCTCGCGGACGGCCTTCTCCGACTCGCCGACCCACTTGGACAGGACCTCGGGGCCCTTGATCGAGATGAAGTTGGCGCCTGACTCGTTGGCCACGGCGCGGGCGAGCAGGGTCTTGCCGGTGCCCGGCGGGCCGAAGAGCAGGATCCCTCGGGGCGGCTTGATGCCCAGCCGGGTGAAGACCTCGGGCTGGGTCAGCGGCCATTCGACGGCCTCCCGGAGGGATTGCTTGACCTCACCCAGGCCGCCGACCTGGTCCCAGCTCGTCGTCGGGATCTCGAGCAGGACCTCGCGGAGGGCGCTGGGCTCGGTGTCCCGGCGGGCCTCGCGGAAGTCGTCGTGGGTGACGACCATGCGCTCGAGCAGGTCCGGCGGGATCGGCGCGTCCAGGTCGATCTCCGGCAGGTAGCGGCGCAGCGCGTTCATCGCTGCCTCCTTGCCGACGCTGGCCAGGTCGGCCCCCACGAAGCCGTGGGTGGACTCGGCCAGCTCGTCCAGGTTGACGTCCTCCTCCAGCGGCATGCCGCGGGTGTGGATCAAGAGGACCTCCTTGCGGCCCTCGCGGTCGGGGACGCCGACCTCGATCTCCCGGTCGAACCGGCCAGGCCGGCGCAGGGCCGGGTCGATGGCGTCCTGGCGGTTGGTGGCCGCGATGACGATGACCTTGCCGCGGCCCTTGAGGCCGTCCATCAGGGTGAGCAGCTGGGCGACGACCCGGCGCTCGACCTCGCCCTGGGTCTCCTCACGCTTGGAGGCGATGCTGTCGATCTCGTCGATGAAGATGATCGACGGTCCCGACTCCTCGGCCTCCTCAAACACCTCGCGGAGGCGGGCCTCGGACTCGCCGTAGAACTTGGACATGATCTCCGGGCCCTGGATCGAGTAGAAGTTGGCGCCTGACTCGTTGGCCACGGCCTTGGCGATCAGGGTCTTACCGGTGCCCGGCGGGCCGTAGAGCAGCACGCCCTTGGGCGGGTCGATCCCAAGGCGCTCGAAGAGCTCCGGGTGCTTGAGGGGCAGCTCGATCATCTCGCGGACCTTGGTGAGCTCCTCGCGGAGGCCACCGACGTCCTCGTAGGTGATCTTGGGCGCGTGCAGGTCGGCCTCGCTGACCGCCTCCTCGCGGATGACGATCTCGGTGGACTCGGTGACCTGCACCGTGCCGCCCGGGTTGAGATCGATGACGATGAACGGGAGCGCGCGACCGATGAGCGCGATGCCCGGCACGATGACGGTGTCGCCCTGGGTCACGGGCCGCTTGAACAGACCGCGCTTGACGACACCCTCGATCCCGGCGCCGAACTGGAGCTTCTGGCCCTCCTCGATGACGGGAGCCAGGATGATCTTGTTGGCGGGCTGGACCTGAGCCTTGTGGACGTGGACCTTGTCGCCGATGCCGACACCGGCGTTGTCCCGGATCAGGCCGTCCATCCGGATGATCCCCTTGCCCTCGTCCTCGGGCGGGGCTCGCCACACGATCGCTGCCGTCGTGTTCTTCCCTTGGATCTCCACGACGTCCCCCACCGTCAGCTCGAGCTCGAGCCTGGTCTGGGAGTCCAACCGGACCCGCCCTTTGGCGACGTCCTCTTGGACAGCCTCAGCGACGCGTAGCGTCACTTCTTCTTTCGACGGCATCGACTCCGCATGCGGGAGCTTGTGAGATATACCTTGTCGTCCCGGCCCGCAGGGAGGAACGGCCTAGGCCCAACCCCCAGCACGGCCCGCCGTCTGGGCAAGGTTCATGTAGCTCGGTCGCGCCTGGAGGCCCATGTCCGAGGGCCCCGAGGCAGAGCTGGCCATCGACGGCTGGCGCCAGGGCATCCGTTTCGCCGCCAGCCACATGGTCCCGCACCACCCGAAGTGCGGGCACCTGCACGGCCACACCTACGCGGTCAACTTCCGGCTGCGGGGCACCGTGCCCGACAACGGCATGATCGTGGACTTCGGGATCGTCAAGGACGTGCTCCGGGAGGCCGCCGAGGAGCTCGACCACCAGTGGGTCCTGCCCCGGGAGCCCAGCGACGGCGAGGTCCAGGTCGACGCCGACCGGGTCATCTACGACGTCGGGGGCAAGCGCTACGACGTGCCGGCCGTGGACGTCACCTTCATCGACGTGCCCGTCTGCACCGCCGAGTTCCTGGCCCACCACTTCGCCGACCGGTTGATCAAGGACGTCGAGTGGCCCGACCAGGTCACCGGCTTCGACGTCGGCGTCGACGAGGGGTACGGGAAGGGCGCTTGGACCACGCGGGAACCCTAGGGGGAGGCGCCCGTCCAGCCTACGGGCTCTCTGCGCAGATCGCCGCTCGCCGCTCCTCGGTGGAGGGCTTGGGGATCTGGAAGCCCTGGGCGATGGTCTCGGCTTCGGTCTCGATGGCCTCCAGCACGAGGCGATGATCCAGCGAGGTCAGCGAGGCATCCAGCAGCTTGGCGTTCTGCCAGGCGTTCTCCCGCCAGGTCGTCAGCAGGTCCACGAGGGCTGGCTCGGTGAGGCCCTCGATGGGGCCATCGGCCAGGTGGACGCCGTAGTGGGTCTCCAGCCCGGCAACGATGCCGGGCGCGGCCGCATCGAGCACATCGTTGATCCGATCGTAGTCCGGCTTGTTGGACGGGTGAGCGTAGTCGAGAGCCTCGATGACCAGCGCGAGATCGTAGTTGATGTGCGCGTTCATGCCCAGCAGGGCATCCTCGAGCGCGGTGCTTCGGCCGGTGTCCCCCCAGCTGAACGCCTCGCGCCAGGGGTCGGTGACATCGGCCCAGCGCCCGTCGTTGTCGGCGTCGATGGCCACGAAGTAGCGCTCGGCGAAGGCCACGGCGAAGTCGGCGACCTCGGCCCCGTCGTCGAAGTAGCCACCGGCCACGTGGGCGCGGACCTCCCGGGTCATCCCCAGGTAGACGAGCTGGAAGGGGGCGTCGGTCGAACACGCGTCGTCCAGGGTCTCCCAACGCTGCTCCATGTCGCGGACCAGCCGGTCGAGCATCGCGATCTTCCTCTGGGGGACCGGTGCGGGGTCCTGGCTGGGGCCGACGTGGTTGATCGACTCGGTGGTGTCGCGGAGGAGGTCGTCGGTCGTGTCGTGCAGGGCCCCCAACAAGGCGCCCGCGCCGGGGCTCACAAGGATCAGGAGGGCGAGCAAGGGGACGACGAGCCGGGACCTAAGGTGCACGCGGGGAGCTGGGCGTTCCCCCTACTTGAGCTCCCCGCATCCGGCCCGTGGACCCAGGGACCGGCGATCACGCTATGAGCCGGGGGACCACGTCCTCCACCCGACCCCGGATGACGACCTCGGCCTGCCCATCCAACGGCGTCGGGTCGTTGTTGACGATGACGACCGCTCCGCCACCGGCCAGGGTCCGCTGCGGCAGCCCGGCGGCCGGGTAAACGCGAAGGCTGGAGCCGGCCACGAGCATCACGTCGGCCCCCTCGGCCCGGCGCTCGGCCTCCTGGAAGACCGCCTGAGGCAAGATCTCGCCGAAGAGGACCACGTCGGGCTTGAGGACGTCCCCGCACGCCTGGCAGCTGGGCGGTAGCTGGCCGCCCTCGGCCCGCTCGACCACGGGGCCGATGGGCTCGCGATCCCCGCAGCCGACGCAGCGAGCCTGCCGGGTCGAACCATGGATCTCCAGCACCTTCTCGTCGGGGGTGCCGGCGGCCTGGTGGAGGCCATCGATGTTCTGGGTGATGATGGCTCCCATCCGGTCCTCCTGGACGGCCCGGGCCATGGCCTGGTGGCACGGGTTGGGCTCGGTCTCCTCAAGGTTGAGCGCGCGGGTCAGCTTGCTGCGCTTCTCCCAGAAGCCCGCCGGGTCGCGCTGGAACCGGTCGTAGGTGAACTCCTCGGGGTCGAAGGTGGTCCAGAGCCCGTCAGGGCCACGGAAGTCCGGGATGCCGGACGCGGTGGACACGCCGGCGCCGGTGAACCCAACGATGCGCTGGGCCCCGTCGAGGAGGGCCCGGGCCCGCTCGATCTCCTCGCTCACGGGAGGGTCGTAGCCGCTCCTCGGTTTAGAGGGTTCGGGCCCACCCTCACGGCCAGATGCTGAACACCGGGTCGCAGGTCGACGAGCCCAGGATCGTGTCGCACGTGCTGGGCAGGTTCAGGATCAGGATCGCTGCCAGGACGATGGGGATGATGTAGGCGATCAGGATCCCGGTGGCCTTGGCCAGGCGGACCTGGTTATCGCTGGGATCCTCCATCCCACCGAGCAGAAAGGCGGCCCGGTCGTCGACACCGAAGGTGTAGATCAGACACACACCGATGCCGCCGAGCACGAGCAACACGTTGCCGACGAACGCGTCGATGCGGCCCAACATCCCGACAGAGAGGGCTGAGAGGATGCCGATGCCGTAGGAGAACTCAGCCCCGAGCAGGGCGCTCTTCCAGCGCTTGACGCCCCAGCGCTCCTCGATGTAGCTGACCAGGACCTCCAGGCCGCTGATCGACGAGGAAAGGGCCGCGAAGGTCAGCATCAGGAAGAAGATCGCCATCAGGACCTTGCCGAGCAGGCCACCGATGGCGCCGAACGCGGTCGGGAGGGTCAGGAACAACGCGGTCGTGGCACCGGCGTTCGGATCGGTCACGGCGTCGCCGAGACCCTGGGAGAACGCCAACGGGAAGATCATGAACCCGGCGATCAGCGCAACGGCGGTGTCCGAGAGCCCGATGAGGCCGGCCGACCCCAGCAGGGACTGGCCCTCCTCGTTGTAGCTGCCGAAGGTGATCATGATGCCGAACCCAACGCTGGTCGAGAAGAACACCTGGCCCACGGCGAACTGGATCGTGTCGAGGTTCACCGCGCTGGAGTCGAAGCCGAGGTAGAAGTCGAGCCCAGGGGAGGCGCCGGGCTGGACGAGCCCGTAGATGGCCAGCAGGATGACGATGACGAACAGGGTCGGCATCATGAACAGGTTGGCCTTCTCCAACCCGTTGCTGACCCCGAACGAGACCACCGTCGCTGTGATGATCGTGAAGATGAAGTGCATCAGCAACGCGGCAGGCCCTTGGGTCGACTCCGCGAGGAAGTCGGTCGGGCTCGAGAAGATGGCGTCGGTCGGGGTGAAGATGACGTACTTCAGCGCGAGCCCGGCGATCACCGTGTAGTAGCTGAGGAACAGCGTGCTGGTGAGCACCATGGCCATGCCCACGATGCTCCACTTGCCGCCCACGGCGTCCTTGATGGAGCCGACGGCCGAGCCTTGGCCACGCTGGCCGGCAGCGAGCTCGGCCCAGATCAGCGGGATACCGATGAAGAGGATCAGCGGCAAGTAAACGAAGACGAAGGCAGCGCCTCCGTTCTGGCTCGTCAGTTGAGGGAAGCGCCAGATGTTCCCCAGCCCCACAGCCGACCCGACCCCTGACAGGATGAAGCCGAGCTTCGTCCCGAAGCGATCCCTTGCCGCTGCCATCAGAGCCGTGACAGCCAGGGTGTTGAAAAGCCTTGTGCCAACGTGCCAGCGGGGTCGGTCCCCGGCGCGCCGAAGGTCTAGCGGCATGAAGGAACCCGGTTCGATGATCGGCGCATCCCCGAGGCCCGTGTGTGGGTGCCGGCGGGCTACCAGGCCAGCTCGAACAACCGGACGGCGGGAGCCAACAGACCCGGTGCGTTGCTCTGCACGCCAGCTTCACCGTCCAGGGCCATGCGCTGGCTGGTGTCGACGACCAGCCACTGGAGCACCTCGCGGCCGTCCACGATCAAGAGCTGGCTGCCACCCGGGTCCTTGAGCCATCGCTGCTCGACGGTGTCCCCGAGTTGGCCGGCCAGGCCGTCCTGGAGGGAGGCATCCAGCAGGCAGCGGACGGTGACGCCCTCGTCGGCCTGGGTCGCCATCGCGCGGAGGAGAGCACGGGCCATGGGCGCATCGCTGGCCAGCAGGGGCTGGCTGCCCAGGAAGGCGATCTCCTCGTCGGCGGCCTCGACCAGCTTGATGGCGGCCCGTAACAAGGGGAGGCGCCCCTCGATCACGACCCACTCGGCAGCGGCCTGATCCTCGCTCTGGCCGGCCAGGGCCTCGATGGCGGGGAGCAGCCGGTCCTCGATCTCCTCGATCCGGCGGCGCTCGCGGCTGAGCTCCTGGCGGGCGGCGTCGAGCAGGTGGTCCGGGGCCCGGGCCCGGTACACCCTGGGATGGCCTAGGGCCACGCTGATGGCGCCGTCCTCGGCCATCTTGTCGAGCAGGCGGTAGGTCTTGCCGCGGCTGAACCCCGTGAGGTTCGAGATCTTGCTGGCCCTGGACGGCCCGGTGGTGACCAGGGCGAGGTAGAGGCTGGCCTCGTCCTCGTCGAGGCCTAGGGCCTCCAGCTCGTCGGCCACGTCGTCGATGGAGGGCACGGGCTCGATCCCTCAGAGGCCCCTGATGCGACGGGGCTGTGAGGGGTTCCACACGGAGGGGTTGATAACACGTTCGTGTCCGGCCGTCGGGCGCTGGGCCCCACCGACCGGGCCAGCGAGGGTCAGTTGACCAGGGTGGCGGCCGTCGTGACCCGGAAGGCGACGGGGTCCGCCACGCCCTCAGGCAGTTCCAGGATGAGCTGGACGTGGACAGGACCGGTCAGGCAGCGGTCCCGTGAGGTCCCGTAGGCAGCTCGGAGGTCGACGACCTGGCAGACCTGGGGATCGTCGTCGCCCCCCGGGGGCTGGTCGCCGGTCCACAGGCGAAGGGTGGCGATCGGGGCCTCGCGGAGCCCTTGGGAGTCGGCAGGGGTCATCGAGACGGTCTCCACCGACCGCTCCAGGTGGAGGGTGAGGAGCCCGTCGACCGTGACACGGGCGCCGGCCGGGAGGTGAAGGGGCAGCGTGAAGGCGCCGGAGGCAGCATCGAGGTCCAAGGGTCCGGCCCAGCCTCGCGCCTGGAGGACGCCAAGGTCGGCGCCAGCCTCGATGGCCCAGGGCGGCTGCGCCGGGGCAGGGGCTCGACGGTCAGGGAACGACGCGATCACGGTCGGTACGCTGAGGGTCACGAGAAGCAGGAGAGCAAGTCGGCGCTTCCCACGCCGTCGACCGGGCCTCGAAGAGAAGGGAGGGTCAGCGGTCATCGCCCGCTCCGTCCTGGAGGCTGAGGGGTAGAGGTTCGGGGTATGGTGGGTGCCCGGATGGGCCCAGCCCGCCTGGACGTGGCGAGGACGTAGAGGGTCGCCCCGGTGGCTGTGGCCAGGGTGCCGACCCAGAAGAGGGGCACCAGGGCGACGGCCGAGACGGCCAAGGCCAGCCACGGCGGGGGACGGGGAGAGGGGGTCGACGGCATGGGAGCACCAGGTGGTGAGCGCCTTGCGGCGCAACCAAGGGTCGATGGCAGGGGGTACTTCGGCCTGCCCCTGCGCCCTGTCGTCCAGCCCGGTGGACAGCGGGCCCCAGGCTCGCGTCGAGCTGACGCGGCGCGCCGTGGTTTCGGCCAACCGTCGGCAAGGGTCTTGATAGAGCTCGGGCATGAACCCGCACGATGCAGCAGGTCTCCAAGGACCTCGAGCTGTCCACCAAGGGCGAGGTCGAGATCATCGACATCACCGACCGGATCGCCAAGATCGTTGAGGGCTCCGGTGTCGGGACCGGTCAAGCCTTGGCTTTCGTGACCTCCAGCACGTCGGCCATCACGACCCTGGAGCACGAGCCGGGCCTGGTCGAGGAGGATCTGCCCCAGGCGCTCGAGCGGCTGTTCCCGAAGCACGGTCAGGGCGTCGAGTACGGTCACCAGCGCCGCTGGCAGGATGGCAACGGGCACTCCCACGTCCGAGCCGCCTTCCTCCAACCGGATCTGACCGTGCCGGTCCGGCAGGGTCAGCTCGTCCTGGGGACCTGGGAGCAGGTCGTCTTCGTCGAGCTCGACAACAAGCCCCGGGATCGCCGGATCGTCGTCAACGTCTGGGGTACCCCCGCATGATGGATAGCGCTGAGGGCCGCGACGTGGAGACCTACACCGTCGAGGAGGCCAACGACCTGCTCCCCGAGGTCCGCGAGCG